>CALMNS010000368.1 GCA_937871635.1 uncultured Solirubrobacter sp. | reverse complement strand
GGCCAGCTGGGCGGCCGTCTTGGCCCGCCGGCGGCGCATGAAGGCGTCGGCGTCGACCGTGAGGGCGACCCCGGCCGCCCGCAGGTGGTCGGCGATCCAGAGCGGGAAGTCGGGCGGGACGATCGCCGCCTCGATCCCCTCGCGGCGGACCGCGCGGAGGGCGAGCTCGGCGTCGGCGGTCAGCGGGTCGGTGCCCGCCGCGGTGAGCTCGTCGCGCCCCAGGGCGCTCGGGTCGACCACCTCGACCTCGGCGGCGGCCACCGCGTCGCGGTCGAGCACGGAGACGATCGCGAGGCGCCGCCCCTCCGGGGTCTCGAGGTAGGTGAAGGGGTCCCCGATCGCCGCGGGGATCGCGTGGAACAGGTCGGCCGAGCGCTCGGGCGCGGCGTGGAGCAGGACGGCGCTCACGGCAGACGCTCGAGGACCTCGGGCACGTACCGGACGTAGTGGCCGTAGTCGAAGATCGCGTCGAGCTCGAGCCCGGCCGCCGCCGGCTCGTCCGCGAGCAGCGCGCGCAGCGGCGTCTGGTCGTCCCAGGCCCGCTGGGCCAGCCGCTGCACGATCCGGTAGGCGTCGTCGCGCGCCATCCCGCCCTCGACGAGCGCGAGCAGCACCCGCTGGGAGAAGAGCGCGCCGCAGGTCGCCTCGAGGTTGGACCGCATGCGATCGGCGTGGACGACCATCCCGCGCGTCACCCGCAGGGCCAGGGACTGCATGTAGTCCAGGAGGATAGTGGCGTCGGGGAGGATCACCCGCTCGGCGCCGGAGTGCGAGATGTCGCGCTCGTGCCAGAGGGCGACGTCCTCGACGGCGGCCGTCGCGTAGCCGCGCAGGACCCGCGCCAGCCCCGTGATCCGCTCGGTGGTGATCGGGTTGCGCTTGTGGGGCATCGCGCTCGAGCCCTTCTGGCCCGCCCGGAACGGCTCCTCCACCTCGCGGACCTCGGTGCGCTGGAGGTGGCGGATCTCGGTGGAGAACCGCTCGAGGCCCGCCCCGGCCAGGGCGATGGCCTGCAGCAGCTCGGCGTGGCGGTCGCGGGGGACCACCTGGGTGGAGACGGGCTCCGAGGCGAGCCCGAGCCGTTCGAGCACCCGCGCCTCGAACTCCGGTCCCAGCGAGGCGTAGGTGCCGACCGCGCCCGAGACGGCGCCCGTCGCCGCCTGGGCGAACGCGCGCTCGAGCCGCTCGGCGTTGCGGTGGGCCTCGAAGGCGAAGCCGGCCAGCTTGAGCCCGAAGGAGGTCGGCTCGGCGTGGACCCCGTGGGTCCGCCCGACGCAGAGCGTCCCCGCGTGCTCGCGCGCCCGCTCGGCCAGGGCGCCGGCGAGCTCGCGGGCGCCCGCGACGATGGGAGCCCCGGCGCGCCGGAGCTGGAGGGCGAGGGCGGTGTCGAGCACGTCGGAGGAGGTCAGCCCGAAGTGGATCCAGCGGCCGGCGGGCCCCGCGTCGGCAGAGAGGACGTCGACGAAGGCGGCGACGTCGTGGTCGGTGACCGCCTCGCGCTCCTTGACCGCCTCGACGGTGAACGTCGCGGCGCGGATCGCCGCCAGGTCGGCCTCGCTCGGCCCCTCGAGCGCCTCCGCCGCCGCGACCTCCACGTCACGCCACGCGGTCATCCGGGCCTCGTCGGTCCAGACGGCGCCGAGCTCGGGACGCGTGTAGCGGGCGATCACGCGGGCATCGTACGGGCAAGTCTTCGCTGATCCGCGACAAAGGCGGCACATCCGCGCCTTGTTCCGGCGCAGGGCGCCGGGCGACGGTCCCGCCATGTCCACCCTCTACGCGCAGTGCCTCCTCGCCCACCTCGTCGCCTCGAACCAAGGGGCGGCGCTGCCGAGCCGCTGGCGCCACTCAGCCGCGGGTGAGCTGAGCTGGGGCTTCGGCCCCGACGCCGACAGCTTCACCTGGGATCCGAAGGCGGTCGCGGAGGCGGCGGCCCGGTGGCGGAGGCTCGACGAGCCGCCTCCGGACACCGTCGCCGCGGCCGTCGCCGGGCACGCGCGCCTGCTCGACGTCCTGCGGCAAGCCGAGCGTCCGGAGCCCGACGCCGTGTACCACGACCTCGACCTCGGCGAGGTGATGGCCGTCTGGAACGACACCAAGCAGGTCGTGATCCTCGACGGCGTCGGCGGACCCGATCGAGCGCCTTGCCCGCTCGGTTAGCCTCCTCTCGTGGTCCACACCGTCGCTCCGCCGCACCGGCTCAGCTTCGAGGACGTGCTCCGGATGGTCGAGGCCGGGATCCTCGACGAGGACGCCCGCGTGGAGCTCGTCGACGGCGTGCTGGTCGACATGAGCCCGATCAGCCCCGAGCACAGCGGCGCGGTCGCCTGGCTCAACCGGCACTTCACGCTCGCGTCCGGGGACGCCTGGGAGGTCCGGATCCAGGACCAGCTCGTCCTGCGCGACGGCCGGGACTTCGTGCAGCCCGACCTCATCCTGATCGAGCCCGCACCACGGTCGCAGCTGGCGACAACCGCGCTCCTGGTCGTCGAGGTCGCCCACACCTCCCAGCGCCGCGACCGGGAGAAGGCCCGGGGCTACGCCGAGGCGGGCGTCCCCGACTACTGGCTCGTCGACCTGGTCGCCGAGACGGTGACGGTCCTCCGCGATCCGGGCCCGGACGGGTACCGGACGGAGACGGCGCACGGGCCGGCCGACGAGCTGACCGCGCTCGCCGGGGCGCCGCCGGTGAGCGTCGCGGCCCTGCTCGGGATCCGGAGCTAGATCTGGAGGATGCGGGCGGCGAGCACGGCGGCGTTGCGCGCCGAGTCCACCCCGACGCAGGCGACCGGAACGCCGGGCGGCATCTGGGCGATGGAGAGCAGCGCGTCGAGCCCGCCCGCGATGGAGCGCTTGGAGGTCAGTGGGACGCCGATCACCGGCAGCTCGGTGTGGGCGGCGACGACGCCGGGGAGCGCTGCGCTGAGGCCGGCGCCGGCGATGATCACCCTGAGGCCGCGCATCTGCGCGTTGCGGGCGTAGTCGGCCACCGTCTCCGGGTCGCGGTGGGCGGACATGACGCGGACCTCGTGCATGATGCCCCGCTGCTCGAGCTCCTTGCCGGCCGCCTCCATGGCCGGCATGTCGGACTCCGAGCCCATCACGATGCCGACGCGCGGGGCGTCGACGTCGAGCGCGGCGAACTCCGCCTCGACCTCCGTCTCGGTTATCGGGTCGGTCATGGCGCGGCGATGTCCCCGCGCAGCTGGGCGCCTTCGAACTCGATCATCGCCGCGGCAGCATAGGCGGCGGACCGGGCGGCCGCTCGGTCCTCGCCCAGGGCGGTCACGTTGAGGACCCGCCCGCCCGCCGTGACCACCGCCCCCGAGCGCTCCGCCGTCCCGGCGTGGGTGACCTCGATCCCGCCGGGAATCCCGTCGAGGCCGGAGATGACGTCACCGCTCGACGACCCCGCCGGGTAGCCGCGCGAGGCGAGGACCAGGGTGACCGCGGCGCGCGGGTCCCAGTCGAGCCGCGCGCCCGCGAGGCCGCCGGGGCGGGTGCAGCGCTCGAGCAGGTCGAGCAGGTCGCCGCGCAGCCGGGGGAGCACCGCCTGGGTCTCCGGGTCGCCGAAGCGGACGTTGAACTCGAGCACCTTGACCCCCTCGGCGGTCAGCATCAGCCCGGCGTAGAGGACCCCGTGGAAGGGCGTGCCGCGCCGGGCGAGCTCGTCGACGACGGGCTGGTGGACGGTGGCGACCACCTCGGCGATCCGGGCGTCGCCGAAGTCGTCGAGCGGCGAGAAGGCCCCCATCCCGCCCGTGTTCGGCCCGGTGTCGCCCTCGCCGATGCGCTTGTAGTCGCGCGCCGGCGCCAGCGGGACGGCCCGCTCGCCGTCGCACAGGGCCAGCAGGGAGACCTCCTCGCCGGCCAGGTGCTCCTCGACGACGACGGGGTGGTCGCCGAAGCGCCGCTCGACGAGCATCTCGTGCAGGGCCGCGCGGGCCTCGTCCTCGTCGGCGGCGATGACCACGCCCTTGCCGGCGGCCAGCCCGTCGCTCTTGATCACCGCGGGATAGGAGGCGATCACCGCGAGCCCGTCGGGCACGGTGCGCACCGTCCAGTGCCCCGCGGTGGGGATCCCGGCCGCCGCCATGACCTCCTTGGCGAACGCCTTGGAGCCCTCGAGCCGGGCGGCGGCGGCGCTCGGGCCGAAGCAGGCGATCCCGCGCTCGGCGAGGTCGTCGGCCAGCCCGTCGACGAGCGGGACCTCCGGGCCGACGACCACGAGGTCGACCCCGTCGTAGTCGCCCTCGGGACGCAGCTCGGCGTCCTGGGCGATCCCGGGGTTGCCCGGCGCGCAGAGGACCTCCGGGGCCTGCGGCGAGCGCGCGAGGGCGCGGACGAGCGCGTGCTCGCGCCCGCCCGCCCCGACGACGAGGACCCTCAAAGGGCGGAGATGAAGTCGTCGATCGGGATCGCGGCCAGCGACTCGTACTTCGCGGTGCCGCGGGAGCCCAGCTCGAGCGACACCCGGGCCATCGTCTTCTCGTCGGGCGCCTCAACCACGTTGATGAAGTCGAAGCGGCCCAGGGTGGCCCACTGGGCCTTGACCGTCGCCCCGAGCTGCTCGATCTCCGAGTTGACCTCGCGGATGCGCTGCGGGTTGTTCTTGATGGTCTGGACGCCCTCGGGGGCGAGGGTGGTGAGGAGGATCCAGGTGGGCATGCGCGCTCCCGTGCTCGTTCGTTGCCGGACGAGCGGTTCTACCCGATCGGGATACGCTGCGCGGCGTCCTGATCGACCGGAGGTGGGAGGCCGCATGGAGATCCGCAGGCTCGCGACGCTCGGAGGCGTCGCGACCGTCACCGCCCTCGCCGTGCCGGCCACCGCGCTCGGGGCGTCCTTCACCGCGCTCAAGCCGTGCTACGTCTCCCTGCCGGGCACGGCCCCGCAGACCGAGCCCGTCGACCTCGCCGGGACGGGCTTCGCGCCCGGCGTGCCGGTCGACGTGGACGTCGACGGCCGGCGGACGAACGGGATCCCCGTCGACGCCGCCGGGAGGCTGGGCGGCGACCCCGCCAACCCGATCCTGACCCCCTCGCCCTTCATCGCCCGGCGCGAGCGCGCGTTCCGGATCGTCGCCTCGCAGAACGGCCAGCCCGTCGCCACCGCGACGTCGCGGGTCACCGCGCTGAACGTCAGCCTCTCCCCCACCCGCGCCCGCCCGTCGCGCCGCATCACCTTCCGCGGGCGCGGCTTCACCGGCCCGGGGAAGGTCTACGCGCACTACCGCTTCCGCAACCGGACCCGGGCGACGGTGAGCTTCACGCCCGAGGGGCCGTGCGGGACGTTCACCGCGCGGCGGCGGCAGATCCCCGTCGCGAACCCCGGCACGGGCGAGTGGACGGTCCAGTTCGACCAGCAGCGCAAGTACTCCCGCGTCCCGACGACCGTCTTCGTCCGGCTGACGATCGTCGTGACGCGGGTGCCGCGGAGGACCGGCTAGGTCCTCAGATCGACACGGCGAGCGGGGCGCCGGCCGGCGCGAAGGTCAGCTCCGCGCGCTCGGCGTCCGCGTCGATCCGGATCCGGTCGCCCGCCCGGAACTCGCCCTGCAGGAGCCCCAGCGCCAGCCGGTCCACCAGCCGCTTCTGGATGACCCGCTTGAGCGGACGGGCGCCGTAGACGGGGTCGTAGCCCAGGTTGCCGAGGAGCTCGCGGGCGCCGTCGGTGAGCTCGATGTCGACGCCGCGCTCGCGCACGCGCCCCACCAGCCGGTCGACCTGGAGGTCGACGATCCGGCCGAGCTCGTCGCGGTCGAGCGGCGCGAACTCGACGATGTCGTCCAGCCGGTTGACGAACTCGGGGCGGAAGTACGCCTCGACGCCCGCCCGGCCGCCCGGGATGTTCGAGGTCATGATCAGCACGGTGTTCTTGAAGTCGACCGTGCGGCCGTGGCCGTCCGTGAGCCGGCCGTCGTCGAGCACCTGGAGCAGGACGTTGAAGACGTCGGTGTGCGCCTTCTCGATCTCGTCGAGCAGGACGACAGAGTAGGGCCGCCGCCGGACCGCCTCGGTCAGCTGGCCGCCCTCCTCGTAGCCCACGTAGCCCGGAGGCGCGCCGACCAGGCGGGAGACCGCGTGCTTCTCCATGTACTCCGACATGTCGACGCGGACCATGGCGTCGGACGAGTCGAACATGAACTCGGCGAGCGCCCGGGCGAGCTCCGTCTTGCCCACGCCCGTCGGCCCGAGGAACAGGAACGAGCCGATCGGCCGGTCGGGGTCCTGGAGGCCGGCGCGCGAGCGGCGCAGCGCGTTGGCGACCGCCTCGACCGCCTCGTGCTGGCCGATGACCCGCTGGTGGAGCCGCTCCTCCATGTGGACGAGCTTCTGGACCTCGGTCTCGAGCAGGCGCGAGACGGGCACGCCGGTCCAGCGCGCGACGACCTCGGCGACCTCGTCGGCGTCCACCGTGCGCTTGAGGTAGACGGGCGGCGGTGCGTCGGGCGACTGCGCGCCGGCCTCGGCGAGCCGCCGCTCGAGCTCGGGGATCTCGCCGTGGCGGAGCTCGGCCGCGCGCTGGTAGTCGAGCTCGCGCTCGGCGCGCTCGAGCTCGGTCCGCGCGTGCGAGAGGCGGCTGGTGAGCTCGCCGGCGCCCTCGGCCTCCTGCTTCTCGCGCTCCCACTGGGCGCGCATCGACGCGACCTGCTCCTTGAGCTGGGAGAGCTCGCGCTCGATCTCCTCCCGGCGGTCGGCGGCGCTCTCGTCGCCGGCGACGGCGACGTGCTCGATCTCGAGCTGGGTGATCCGCCGCTGCACCTCGTCGATCTCGGTGGGGACGGTGGAGAGCTCGATGGCCACCCGCGAGGCGGCCTCGTCGACGAGGTCGATCGCCTTGTCGGGCAGGAAGCGGTCGGCGATGTAGCGCTCGGAGAGCGTCGCGGCGGCGATGAGCGCCGAGTCGGCGATGGTGACGCCGTGGTGGTGCTCCTCGTAGCGCTCCTTGAGGCCGCGGAGGATCGCGATGGTGGCCTCGACCGAGGGCTCGCCGACCAGCACGGGCTGGAAGCGCCGCTCCAGGGCGGCGTCCTTCTCGATGTGCTTGCGGTACTCGTCGAGCGTGGTCGCGCCGATCGCGCGCAGCTCGCCGCGGGCCAGCATCGGCTTGAGCAGGTTGGCGGCGTCCACGGCGCCCTCGGAGGCGCCCGCGCCGACGATGGTGTGGAGCTCGTCGAGGAAGAGCACGATCTGCCCGTCGGCGTCGCCGACCTCCTTGAGGACGGCCTTGAGGCGCTCCTCGAACTCGCCGCGGTACTTGGCGCCGGCGACGAGGGCGCCCATGTCGAGCGCGTGGACGCGGCGGTCGCGCAGGCCCTCGGGGACGTCGCCCTCCACGATCCGCTGGGCGAGCCCCTCGGCGATGGCGGTCTTGCCCACCCCGGGCTCGCCGATCAGCACCGGGTTGTTCTTGGTGCGGCGGGAGAGGACCTGGATGACCCGGCGGATCTCGTCGTCGCGGCCGATGACCGGATCGAGCTTGCCCTCCTCGGCGGCCCGCGTGAGGTCGCGGCCGAAGCGCTCGAGCGCCTGGTAGGCCTCCTCGGCGTTCGGGTCGGTCACCGCGTGGGGCCCGCGCACGTCGGCGATCGCCTGGGCCAGCGCGTCCTTGGTGACGCCCGCGCGCCGCAGGGCCTCGCCGGCCGGCGAGCCGTGGCCGGCCAGGGAGAGCAGCAGGGCCTCCTGGGTGACGTAGGCGTCGCCGAGCTGGCCCGCCTCGTGCTCGGCCCCGCGCAGGACCTGGCGGATGGCGTCGGAGGTGGTGGGCTCGGCGGCCTCGCCGGCGACGGTGGCCAGGCGGCCGAGCGCGGGCTCGAGCTCGGTGCGCACGGCGCCGGGCTGGACGCCGAGCTTGCGCAGGAAGGGGGTCACGTCGTCGAGCAGCGCCTCGAGCAGGTGCTCGGGGGTCACCTGCGTGTGGCGCCGCCGGGCGGCGGAGGAGATCGCGGCCTGGAGCGCGTTCTGGGACTTGGTGGTGAAGCGATCGGCGTTCATGGTCCTCGTGTCAGATCTTAGTCAGGTTGACTGAGATAATAGCGCGCTGAGCGGCCCTTGAAGGCCTTCGCGGTCGCCGACCCGTGGCCTGGCCCGCGCATCGGGGCTGTTCTCGGGCGCTCAGTTCCGGTAGTTCTTCACCGGACCGGATGACCATCGCCTCCACTTCCCGCCCCATCCCGGGCCCCGTGACGCTGAGCGGCCGGCTCAGCCCGGAGGACGTGGTGCGGATCGGGGCCGGGGCGCGCGTCGGTCTCGACGGCGGAGCGCTCGACCGGGTGGCGGCCAACCGGGCGCGACTCGAGGGCATCGTCGCCGACGGGACGCCGATCTACGGCATCACCACCGGCTTCGGCGCGCTGGTCACCGAGCGGATCGCACCCGAGTTCCACCGCCGGCTGCAGGTCAACCTCCTGCGCTCGCACGCCGCCGGGGTGGGCGCCCCGCTCCCCCGCGAGGTGGTCCGCGGCGCGATGGCGGTCCGCCTCAACGGCCTCCTGCGCGGTCACTCCGGCGTCCGCCCGGTGGTCCTCGAGCGGGTCGCCACGCTGCTCAACGGCGGCTGGACGCCTGTCGTCCCGCGGACCGGGTCGCTCGGCGCCAGCGGGGACCTCGCCCCGTCCGCCCACGCCTTCCTGCCGCTGCTCGGGGAGGGCACGGTGCAGGCGCCCGACGGCGAGGTGCTGCCCGGCGGGCGGGCGCTCGCGGCGCTCGACCTCGAGCCGCTCGTCCTCGAGGCCAAGGAGGGTCTCGCGCTCATCAACGGCACCCACTTCATGGCCGCGGTGGGCGCCCTGGCCACCGTCCGCGCGCGGGCGCTGCTCGACACGGTCGACCTGGTGGCCGCCATGACGGTCGACGCGCTGCGCGGCGCGGCCCCCGCCTTCGACGCCCGGGTGCACGCGCTCAAGGGGCTCGAGGGTCAGATGGAGAGCGCCCGCCGCATCCGCGCCGCGCTCGACGGCTCGGAGCGCATCCACCACCGCGGGTCGGCCCGCCTGCAGGACGCCTATTCGCTGCGCTGCGCCGCGCAGGTCCACGGCGCCGCGCGCGAGGGGTTCGCGTTCTTCGCCCGGCTCGTCGCCCTCGACCTCGACGCGGTCACGGACAACCCGCTCGTGCTCGACGACCCGACGGAGGTCATCTCGGCGGGCAACTTCCACGGCCAGAGCCTGGCCCTCGCCTTCGACACGCTGCGCCTGGCGCTGGCCGACCTGGGGACGATCTCCGAGCGGCGCACCTTCCGCCTCGTCTCCCCGTCGCTCAACGGCGTCCTGCCGGCGTTCCTGAGCCCGGACGCGGGCGCGTCGAGCGGGTACATGGTCGTCCAGTACGCCGCCGCGGCGCTCGTCGGCGAGCTGCGCGCGCTCGCCCATCCGGTCAGCGTCGACTCGATCCCGACCTCCGACAACCAGGAGGACCACGTCGCGATGGGGATGACCGGAGCGCTGATGACCCTGGACGCGATCACCCATCTCGAGCGGGTCGTCGCCTGCGAGCTGCTGTGCGCCTGCCAGGCGCTCGACCGCGACCCGGGCGACGCCCCGGGCCGGCGCGTGGCGGAGGCCCACGCCGCGGTGCGCGACCGCGTGGTGGCACTCGACGAGGACCGGCCGCCAGCCGACGACCTGGCCGCCGTCCTCGACCTGGTGACGGACGCGACGCTCGCCGGGCTGCTCGCCACGCCGGCCGGCGCCCCGGCGTGACCGCCGCCTCCCCCACCAAGCTGCGCTGTCGCGGCTGGCAGCAGGAGGCCGCCCTGCGGATGCTTGAGAACAACCTGCACCCCGACGTCGCCGAGCGGCCCGAGGAGCTCGTCGTCTACGGCGGGATCGGCAAGGCGGCGCGCGACCAGGCCAGCTACCGGACGATCCGCCGCGAGCTCATGCGCCTCGCCGACGACGAGGCCCTGCTCGTCCAGTCGGGCAAGCCCGTCGCGGTCATCCGCACCCACGAGCTCGCCCCGCGCGTGCTGATCGCCAACTCGAACCTGGTCGGCGACTGGGCGACCTGGGAGCACTTCCGCGAGCTCGACGCCGCCGGCCTGATGATGTACGGGCAGATGACGGCGGGCTCGTGGATCTACATCGGCACCCAGGGGATCCTCCAGGGGACCTACGAGACGTTCGCCGCGGTGGCCGCCAAGCGCTTCGGCGGCACGCTGGCCGGCCGGCTCGTGGTCACCGCCGGCCTCGGCGGCATGGGCGGCGCCCAGCCCCTCGCGGTGACCATGTGCGACGGCACCGCGCTGTGCGTCGAGGTCGACCGCGCGCGGATCGAGCGCCGCATCGCCCAGGGCTACCTCGACGAGGGCGCGGCCGACCTCGACGACGCGCTCGCGCGGCTGCGGACGAGCGCGGAGGCGGGCGTGGGGCGCTCGATCGGCCTGCTCGGCAACGCCGCCGAGGTCCTCCCCGAGCTCGTCCGCCGGGGCGTGCACGTCGACGTCGTCACGGACCAGACCTCCGCCCACGATCCGCTCAACGGCTACCTCCCCGCGGGCCTCACGCCCGAGCAGGGCGACGCCCTGCGGGCGAGCGACCCGGCCGAGTACCTCGCGCGGGTGGGGCGCAGCGTGCTCGACCACGTGGCCGCGATCCGCGAGCTCGGCCGGCGCGGCGCCGAGGCCTTCGACTACGGCAACGCCCTGCGCGGCGTGGCCGCCGACCACGGCGACGCCGACGCGTTCGAGTACCCCGGCTTCGTCCCGGCCTACATCCGCCCAATGGTCTGCGAGGGCAAGGGCCCGTTCCGCTGGGCGGCGCTCTCCGGCGACCCGGAGGACATCGCGCGCACCGACGCCGCCATCCTCGACCTCTTCGGCGACCAGGAGCACATCGCGCGCTGGATCGCCCTCGCCCAGGAGCGCGTCCGCTTCCAGGGGCTGCCCGCCCGGATCTGCTGGCTCGGGGCGGGCGAGCGCCACCTGGCCGGGCTGCGCTTCAACGAGATGGTCGCCTCCGGGGAGCTCGTCGCTCCGATCGTCATCGGCCGCGACCACCTCGACGCGGGCTCGGTCGCCTCCCCCCAGCGCGAGACGGAGGCGATGCGCGACGGCTCGGACGCGGTGGCCGACTGGCCGATCCTCAACGCGCTGGTCAACACGGCCTGCGGGGCGAGCTGGGTCTCGCTGCACCACGGGGGCGGGGTCGGGATGGGCAAGTCGATCCACGCGGGGCAGGTCGTCGTCGCCGACGGCACCGAGGCCGGCGCCGAGCGGGTCCGGCGCGTGCTCGAGGCCGACCCGGCGACGGGCGTCGTCCGCCACGCCGACG
>CALMNS010000367.1:4139-11323 GCA_937871635.1 uncultured Solirubrobacter sp. | reverse complement strand
ATCCAGAACGCGTCGCGCTCGCGGAACGCGGCCAGCTCGCCGTCGCCGACCGCCGCGCCCGGATCGGCCAGCAGGCCGGGCCACGCGGCGAAGGCCGAGGCGGCCTTGTACGGCGAGCGGTGCTCGTCGGGCGGCCCGAGGGGCAGCGTCTGCCACCACGACTGGCCCGCCCGCGCCAGCCAGTCGACGAACGCGTAGGCCTCGTCGCCGAGCCGCCCGCCGGGCAGCGAGGTCGGGTGCAGCTGGACGCCTGAGCTTCGGGTGGGCTCCATGGTGGGGCGTTCGACGTTAGTTCGCGGCCGGAGCGGGCATTCGGCCTCGAGTGCCCGCCCCACCCCGGATCCGAATCGAGGACCCGCGGCCGCTGATCGACTGCGGGCGCCACCCGATCAAGCGGACCGTCGGCGAGCGCGTGCGCGTCTCGGCCACGATCTTCCGCGACGGGCACGACGTCCTGCGGGCGGTGGTCCGCTCGCGCCCCGGCGTCCCGGAGGCCGAGTGGCGCGAGCAGCCCATGCGGCGGATCGACGCCCACCTCGACGGCGACACCTGGGCCGGCGAGTTCGGCGTGGACACGTGCGGCCCCTGGGAGTGGACGATCACCGCCTGGTCGGACGCCTTCGCCTCCTGGCGCGACGAGCTCGCCCGCAAGGTCGCCTTCGGCGAGACGGAGCTGACCGGCGAGCTCTCCGAGGGCGTCGTCCTGCTCGAGCGGGCCGCCGCGCGGGCTTCCGGCGCGGACGCCGAGCGGATCGCGGCGGCGGCCGGCGCCCTCGATCCCGCCGCCGCGCTGGATCCGGAGCTCCTCGCCGCCGTCTCCCGCCACCCTGACCGCCGCGCGGCCACCAGCCTGCCGGCTCCCGCACGCGTCGACGTGGACCGGGTCCGCGCCCGATTCGGGGCCTGGTACGAGCTCTTCCCGCGCTCGTGGGGCGGCTTCGCCGGGGTCACGGAGCAGATCCCGGCCATCGCCGGGCTCGGCTTCGACGTCCTCTACTTCCCGCCGATCCACCCGATCGGCGAGACGAACCGCAAGGGCCCCAACAACACGCTGACCGCCGGCCCGGGCGACCCCGGCTCCCCCTACGCGATCGGCCACCACGCGATCGGGGGCCACGACGCCATCCACCCCGAGCTCGGCACCCTCGAGGCGTTCGACGCCCTGGTCGCCACGGCGGCCGAGCACGGGATGGACGTCGCCCTCGACCTCGCGATCAACTGCTCGGCCGACCATCCCTGGCTCACCGAGCACCCCGAGTGGTTCAACCGCCGCCCCGACGGCTCGCTCAAGTACGCCGAGAACCCGCCCAAGAAGTACCAGGACATCTACAACCTCGACTTCGACTGCGCGGACTGGGAGGGGCTGTGGGACGCCCTGCTCGCCGTCGTGCGCCACTGGGTCGCCCGCGGGGTCAAGGTCTTCCGGGTCGACAACCCCCACACCAAGCCGCTGGCCTTCTGGGAGTGGCTGATCGGCGAGGTGCGGGCCACGGACCCCGACGTGATCTTCCTCGCCGAGGCGTTCACCCGCGCGGCGATGATGCGCGCCCTGGCCAAGGTCGGCTTCAGCCAGTCCTACACCTACTTCACGTGGAAGAACACCCGCTGGGAGCTGCAGGAGTACGTCACCGAGCTCGCCCACTCCGAGATGGCGGAGTACTACCGGCCCAACTTCTTCGCCAACACGCCCGACATCCTCACCGAGTACCTCGTCGAGGGTGGGCCTCCCGCCTTCGCGGCCCGGCTCCTGCTCGCGGCCACCCTGAGCCCGACCTACGGCATCTACTCGGGCTTCGAGTCCTTCGAGAACGTCCCGGTCCGCCCGGGGAGCGAGGAGTACCTCGACTCGGAGAAGTACCAGCTGCGCGAGCGCAGCCTCGATGGCCCGCTGCTCCCGTTCGTGGCGCTGCTCAACCGGATCCGGCGCGAGCACCCGGCGCTCCAGCGCCTCGACGACGTGACCTTCCTGGAGACGGAGAACGACGCGCTCATCGCCTACGCCAAGCGCGACGGCGCCGACCACCTCCTCGTCGTCGTCAACCTCGACCCCCACCGCGCCCAGGAGGGCCTGTGCGTAGTGCCCTACGAGCTCGGGCTGCCCCCGGTGTTCGCGGTCGTCGACCTGCTCAGCGGCGAGGCCTTCGAGTGGCGGGTCGGCCGCAACTACGTCCGCCTGGACCCGGTGGCCCGGGCGGGCCACGTCCTGGCCGTCGGGTGATCAGTGGCTCCCCCGACCGGCGTGCACTGGTTCGAGTCCGACCCGCTGTGGTTCCGGCGGGCGGTGTTCTACGAGATCCACCTGCGCGGCTTCTTCGACGGCAACGGGGACGGGTCGGGCGACTTCCGCGGCCTCACGGAGAAGCTCGACTACCTGCAGTGGCTCGGGATCGACTGCATCTGGCTGCTGCCCATGTACGCGTCGCCGTTGCGCGACGGGGGCTACGACATCGCCGACTACGAGGCCATCCACCCCGACTACGGGACCATGGACGACGTGGCCGCCTTCATCGAGGCGGCCCACCAGCGCGGCATGCGGGTGATCGCCGACCTGGTGATGAACCACACCTCCTCCGACCACACCTGGTTCCAGCGCGCCCGTCGCGCGCCGCCGGGGGATCCCGACCGCGAGTGGTACGTCTGGTCGGACACCGTGCACCGCTACGAGGAGGCGCGGATCATCTTCACCGACACGGAGACCTCCAACTGGACGTGGGACGAGGAGGCCGGCGCGTACTTCTGGCACCGCTTCTTCTCCCACCAGCCCGACCTCAACTTCGACCACCCGCCCGTCCGCGAGGCGATGCTCGACGCGCTGCGCTTCTGGCTCGACCTCGGCCTGGACGGCTTCCGGCTCGACGCGGTGCCCTACCTGTTCGAGCGCGACGGGACCAACGGGGAGAACCTGCCCGAGACCCACGCCTTCCTCAAGCGGGTGCGCGCGACGATCGACGCCGAGTACCCCGACAAGGTCCTGCTCGCCGAGGCGAACCAGTGGCCGGCCGACGTCGTGGAGTACTTCGGCGACGGCGACGAGTGCCACATGGCCTTCCACTTCCCGGTCATGCCGCGGATGTTCATGGCCCTGCGGCGCGAGGAGGCGGCCCCGATCCTCGAGATCCTGCGCCAGACCCCCGACATCCCCGACACCTGCCAGTGGGGCCTGTTCCTGCGCAACCACGACGAGCTGACCCTCGAGATGGTCACCGACGAGGAGCGCGACTACATGTACTCCGAGTACGCCAAGGACCCGCGAATGAAGCTCAACGTCGGGATCCGCCGCCGGCTGGCGCCGCTACTCGACGGCGGGCGCGCGGAGATCGAGCTGATGACCGCGATCCTCTTCTCCCTCCCGGGTTCGCCTGTCCTCTACTACGGGGATGAGATCGCGATGGGCGACAACGTCTACCTGGGCGACCGCGACGGCGTGCGCACGCCGATGCAGTGGACCCAGGACCGCAACGGCGGCTTCTCGCGCGCGGACTTCGCCCAGCTCTACGCTCCGCCGCTGATGGACCCCGTCTACGGCTACCAGGCCGTCAACGTCGAGGCCCAGCTGCGGGCGCCCGCCTCGCTGCTGCGGTGGACCCGGCGGTTCATCGCGCTGCGCAAGGAGCACCCGGTCTTCGGCCTGGGCACCTACGAGCCGCTCGAGCCCGACAACCCCAAGGTCTTCGCCCACGTGCGCCGCTACGAGGACGACATCGTCCTCTGCGTCCACAACATGGCCCGCTCCGCCCAGGCCGTCGAGCTCGACCTGAGCGCCTACCAGGGCCGGGTGCCCGAGGAGATGCTCGGGCGCAGCCGCTTCCCGGCGATCGGTGAGCTGCCCTACCTGCTCACCCTCGCGCCGCGCGGCTTCTTCTGGTTCCTGCTCTGGGACGATGGGGCATGAGCTCGCAGGCCTCCCCGCAGGGGGACGCGCTGCTCGAGTGGGTGCTCGCCCAGCGCTGGTTCGGCTCCAAGGCGCGCGGCGTCGCGGAGGTCAACGTGCTCGACACCCTGACCCTGGGCAGCGAGCCGCCCCTGACCGCGGTCTTCCTCGAGGCCCGCTTCGGCGCCGGCACCCACGAGCTGTACCAGCTGCTGATGTCCGTCGACTTCGACGCGCTGACCGACCCGGCGGAGATGGCGGCGCTCGTCGCCCTGATGGAACGCGGCGCGGTGATCGAGGGGGCCCGGGCGACGGTCCGCTTCCACTGGACCGGCGAGGTGCCCGGTCCGGGCGACGCCCCGGCGGTCCGCTCGATCGGCGTCGAGCAGTCGAACTCCTCCGTCGTCTTCGACGACCGGCTGATCCTCAAGGTCTTCCGCCGCCTCGAGCCGGGCGACAACCCCGAGCTCGAGCTGCTGCGCTTCCTGGCCGCCCACGGCTACGAGAACATCCCCGCGCTGGCCGGCTGGTACGAGCTGGCCGGCGAGCTGCTCGACGCGACGCTCGGCGTGCTGCAGGAGTTCGTCGCCGACGGGCGGGACGGCTGGGATCTGGCGCTCGCCGATCCCGAGGGCGTGCTCGGCCACCTCGCCGAGCTGGGGGAGGCCACGGGGCGGATGCACACCGTGCTCGCCTCGGACGCCACCGACCCGGCCTTCGCCGCCGAGGAGCCCACCGACGAGTCGCTGTCCATCCTCACCGCGACGATCGACGAGGAGATCGAGCGGCTGTGGGTCGACCTGCCCGACGCCCTCGACGCGGTGGCCCCCATCCGCCATCGCGGCGAGGAGGTGCGCGACCGCCTTCAGGGGCTCTCGCACGTCGGGGTCGGGGGGCGCGCGATCCGCTCGCACGGCGACTACCACCTCGGCCAGACCCTGCGCACGCCGGACCGCTGGGTCATCCTCGACTTCGAGGGCGAGCCCGCCCGCCCGCTGCGCGACCGGCGGCGCAAGCGCTCGCCGCTGCGCGACGTGGCCGGCATGCTGCGTTCCTTCGCCTACGCCGCCTCGGCGATGGGGCCCGACGTGCCCGAGAGCTGGGAGGCCCGGGCGCGCGAGACCTTCCTCGAGGGCTACGGGCGGACGATCGACCCGTCGCTGCTGCCGGCGGGCGAGGCGGCGGTCGCCAAGCTGCTGTCGATCTTCGAGCTCGAGAAGGCGGTCTACGAGCTGCGCTACGAGATGAACAACCGGCCGGACTGGGTGCCGATTCCCGTGGCCGGCATCGTGCGCCTCCTCGAGGACTCGGCGTGAACGACGTCGAGCGGCTGCTCGCGCGCGACCACTCTGCGCCGCACGCCTACCTGGGCGTCCATCCCGCGAGCGGCGGCGGGCTCGTCGTGCGGGCCTACCGGCCGGGAGCCGAGCGCGTCGACGTCCTCGTGGACGGCGGGACCTCGCCGCTCGAGCGGATCGACCCCGCCGGCGTGTTCGAGGGGGCGGTCCCCGAGGCCGCGCTCCGCCCGGGGGCCTACGAGCTCGAGGCCGGCTACGGCGCCCACGGGACCCACACCGCGCGCGACCCGTACGCCTTCGCGCCGACGCTGTCGGAGCTCGACATCCACCTCGCCGGCGAGGGCCGCCACGAGGAGATCTACGCGCGGCTCGGCGCGCACGCCCGCGAGATCGACGGGGTGGCCGGGACGTCGTTCGCGGTCTGGGCGCCCGCCGCCCGGTCGGTCAGCGTGGTGGCGGACTTCAACCTGTGGGACGGCCGGGTGCATCCCATGCGCTCGCTCGGCGCGTCGGGGATCTGGGAGCTCTTCCTCCCAGGGGTCGGGGCGGGCGCCCGCTACAAGTTCGAGATCCGGGCTCCGAGCGGGGAGCTGCGCCTCAAGGCGGATCCGTTCGCCTTCCAGGCGGAGAACCCGCCCGAGACGTCATCCGTGGTGACCGCGAGCCGCTTCGCGTGGAGCGACGACGCGTGGATGGCGGCGCGCGCTCGCGCGGGGCCGCTCGGGCGCCCGCTCTCGATCTACGAGGTCCACCTGGGGTCGTGGCGGCTCAACCCGCTCGAGGACAACCGCTCGCTGACCTACGCGGAGCTCGCCTCCGAGCTCGCCGCCTACGTCAAGGACATGGGCTTCACCCACGTCGAGCTCCTGCCCGTCATGGCCCACCCGTTCTCGGGCTCGTGGGGCTACCAGGTGACGAGCTACTTCGCGCCCACGCCCCGCCACGGGAGCCCGGACGACTTCCGCGGCTTCGTCGACGCCCTCCACGGCCACGGGATCGGCATCATCCTCGACTGGGTGCCCGCGCATTTCCCGCGCGACGACTGGGCGCTCGCCCGCTTCGACGGCACCGCCCTCTACGAGCACGAGGACCCGCGCCGCGGAGCGCACCCCGACTGGGGCACGCTGATCTTCAACTACGGGCGCAACGAGGTCCGCAACTTCCTGCTGGCCAACGCGCTGTTCTGGGCCCGGGAGTACCACGCGGACGGGATCCGGGTCGACGCGGTCGCCTCCATGCTCTACCTCGACTACTCGCGGCGCGAGGGCGAGTGGGTGCCCAACGCGCACGGCGGGCGCGAGGACCTCGAGGCGGTCGCCTTCCTCAAGGAGCTCAACGAGGTGCTCCACGCCCGCGAGCCCGGGATCATCTCGGCGGCCGAGGAGTCGACCGCCTGGCCCGGCGTCTCGCGCCCGGTGTACCTCGGCGGGCTGGGGTTCGGCTTCAAGTGGAACATGGGCTGGATGCACGACACGCTGGGCTACTTCCAGCAGGACCCGGTCTACCGGCGCTTCCACCACCACGAGCTGACCTTCTCGCTGATGTACGCGTTCTCGGAGAACTTCATCCTGCCGCTCTCGCACGACGAGGTCGTCCACGGCAAGGGCTCGCTGATCGACAAGATGCCGGGGGACCGGTGGCAGAAGCTCGCCAACCTGCGCTGCCTGTACGCCTACATGTGGGCGCACCCCGGCAAGAAGCTGCTCTTCATGGGGCAGGAGCTCGCCCAGGAGCAGGAGTGGTCGCACGAGCGCTCGGTGGACTGGCACCTCCTCGAGGACCCGGCCCACGCCGGAACCCAGTCCCTGGTGCGCGACCTCAACGCGCGCTACCGCGCGTCCCCGGCGTTGTGGGAGGTCGACTTCGACGCCGCGGGGTTCTGGTGGCTCGAGCCCAACGCGGCGGGCGACAACGTCGTCGCCTTCGCGCGGGCGTCCTCGGGCGGCGCCGAGGTGGTCGCCTGCGTGGCCAACCTGTCGCCCGTGCCGCGGTCCGGGTACCGGATCGGCCTGCCC
>CALMNS010000367.1:0-4129 GCA_937871635.1 uncultured Solirubrobacter sp. | reverse complement strand
GCCCCGCTCCGGGCGCTGGGTCGAGGTCCTCAACACGGACGCCGGCGTGTACGGGGGGACGAACACCGGCAACCTCGGCGCGGTCGAGGCCGAGCCGATCCCGTGGGGGGAGCAGCCGTTCTCCGCCGAGCTCGTGCTCCCGCCGCTCGGCGTGCTGTGGCTGGCGCCGGAGGGGCAGGGGGCGTAGGCGCCCTGGCGGGTGGGAGGGGCGTGGGGGTCGGGGCCGCGGTTAGGCGCGGAGGTCGCCATCGAGGACAGGCCGCAGGAAGCTGCGCTCGTAGCGCAGGACGCACCCTGACTCCTCGCGGATGAGGTCGGCGGCGAGGAAGTCCGGGTCGTGTCCGAAGCCCTGCCGGTATTCCTCGTACGCGGCGAGGCTGGGGAAGGTGAACAGCGCGTACGCGACATCGCTTGCGCCCTCCGACGGCAGGAAGTAGCCGTGGTGCTGGCCCCCGGACCGCTCGACGAGGGTGATCCAGCGTCTGGCGAAGCGCTCGAAGGCATCAAGCTTCGACGGGTCGATCTCGTAGCGCAGGTGACACGTGACCGGTGGCATGGCCGAAGCTTGGCGGGCACGCCTGACGGCTCACGCGGCTGCTGCTCTCCATACTCGCCGCCGTAGACCGAGCCCTCCGCTGACCGTTCCAGCGTCCTTGATCTCGCTCGATGGGGAAGGCGACGCCGTCGCGTCGTAGCGTCCGCCGTGTCCGCTCAGCCGCAGTGATCCGCTCCAGCGCCCGAGCCGGGATTCGACACTCATGCGACACGAGCCGGCGTGCACCCGTTTCGAGGTCTGAGCGTGTTGACGCGACGGTCGCTGCGGTGCGTCGCTCAGTGATGGCTTGAATGGCTGCGGCGATGACTTTGCGTCTCCCCATCCGTCTCAGCGGGCGGCGAAACGAATACGAGAGGGAGGAGAGCTGCGATGTCACGCGCAGAAAGCGAACCCAGCGGCGGTCGGTACACGATGAACGCCCCCGCCTCGATCGCCATCACGCCGGTCTTCGTTGCCGACCTGCTCGCCGAGGGCGAGCGGATGCCGGTCTACGTGCACGTCATCGACCATCCCGATGCGCGCGTGCTGGTCGACACCGGCATGACGGAGCTGCACCCGGCGGCGGCCGACCTCGATTTCCGCCTCCGGCCACTGAGCGAGCAGGACTTCGATCTCGCCGGCATCGACATCGTCGTCAACACACACCTGCACGCCGACCACTGCGGCGGCAATCACCTCTTCGCCGGCAGGCCGATCTACGTCCAGCGCCGAGAGCTCGACGACGCGCGCAGCGAGGACGACTACACCATTCGCGAGTGGGTCGAGGCGCCCGGCGCGCGGTACGTGCCGGTCGACGGCGAGCTCGAGCTGCTTCCCGGGCTCCGACTCGTCCCGGCGCCGGGCCACTCCCGCGGCATGCAGGTGGTCGTCGTCGAGACTGGCGGGCGTCCGGTCGTCGTCGGCGGCGACGTGGCGGTGTGGTTCGGCGAGCTCGACGAGCCGCACACCGAAGGCCAGCTGCGGGTGCGTGCGCTCGACCCCGAGCTGGTCTGGCTCGCGCACGAGCACGAGCCATGGCGCCCCCGCACCGTCTGAGCCATCACGCCAGCGCTCTGTGCGTTCGACAGGCGATGCTCCCGGGTCGACCAACAGCGGCGCCGGATCACATGGTGCGGAGGATCTTCTCCATCGCCTTGCCTCGGGCAAGCTCGTCGACGAGCTTGTCGAGGTAGCGGATCTCCTGCATGAGCGGGTCCCCGATCTCCTCCACGCGGACGCCGCAGATCACGCCGGTGATCAGCTTCCGCGACGGATTCAGCGCAGGAGCCTCGGCGAAGAACGTCTCGAAGTCTGTGCCTTGCTCGAGCTGCGCGTCGAGCTCGCTCGCGCCGTAGCCGGTCAGCCAGCACAGGATCTCGTCGACCTCCTCCTTCGTCCGGCCCTTCTTCTCGGCCTTGCTGACGTAGTGCGGGTAGACGCTCGCGACGCTCGTCCTGTAGATCCGGTGCCCTGCCATGCCGAACAAATACCTCACGCTGGATGGGCGATGAGTCTCGAAGCGCCGTTGGGTCTCTACCGACATGACCGATCGAAAAGTGGTGCTCAAGATGGTGATGTCCCTCGACGGGTTCGTCACCAGCCCCGATGGCACGCACGAATGGATGTTCGAATGGTTCGGCGACGACTCGGGTGCGTGGAACCGCCGCGCGCTTGACGAGGCTGGTGTCCATGCGATGGGGCGCCGCAGCTACGAGATCATGGGGCCGCACTGGGCAGCGTCGGAGGGGCCGATCGCCACCGCGATGAACGAGAAGCCGAAGGCGGTCTTCTCGCGCACGCTGAAGAAGGCGGAGTGGGGACCGGCGGAGATCTTCGGCGGCGATCTGGCCGCAGACATCGCAGCGCTCAAGACTCGCGACGACGAAGGGACGGTCCTGGTCCACGGCGGCCCCGACTTCGCCACGTCGCTGACCCGCTTAGGCCTCGTCGATGAGTACCAGCTGACCACGGTCCCGATTGCGATCGGCGCGGGCCGCAGCCCCTTCGCCGAACTGAAGGAGCACTTGAAGCTGGACGTCGTTGAGGAGCAACGGTTCCAGAGCGGAGCCCTGGCGCAGATCCTGGTGCCAAAGCCCTAAGCGAAGCCTCTGGGCGGCTGTCATCGCGTCTTGCATGGAGAGCGCAAGCAGCCCGCCTCGGTTCACTGAAGCGTGCTACGACCGCGGGCCTCGGCCCGGAGTGACCTGATCTCGTCTCCGCGCGCTCGTCCCGGATAGCGAGACCATCGACGACGGCGAGGCCGATCACTGGGGCAAGCGGCAGAGCTGCCAGGACGGAGAGGAGCCCGTCAGGCGGCCGGGGCTCCTCGCCGCACGAGACCCGTCGGCGACGACCTCGAAGGCCGCCATCATCGCCATGTCCTCGTGCTCGAGGTTGTGGCAGTGCACGACGTAGCGGCCGGGGTAGCCGTCGAAGCGCGCGATCAGCTCGGCGGTCTCGCCGGGACGGAGGTCGACCGTGTCCTTCCACTCCAGCTCGTCGGCGCCGAGCACCTGGAAGTGCACGAGGTGCACGTGGACGGGATGGTGGAGGTCGCTGCGCACGCGCCAGATCTCGGTGGCCCCGAGCCGGGGGCGCAGGTCGATCCGGTCGGGGGCGAACGGCCGGCCGTCGATCACCCAGCCCGGCCCGCCGCGCCGGAACTCGAGCTCGCGCGTGACCGTGGCCGCGGCGGGGTCGAGTCGCTCGATCCGGCTCAGCCGCTCGGGGACGACCGTGTCGTCGCGCACGCGACGGGTCACCCGGAAGCGCATGATCGGCATGCGCCCGAGGCGGTCGCGCAGCGTCACGGAGGCGCCGGGGCGCAGCCGCCCGAAGTCGACGACGACGTCGGCGCGCTCAGCCGGGGCGAGCGTGAGCCGGTTGCGGGGGCGCGGCCGTTCGAGCAGGCCGCCGTCGGCGCCGATCTGGATCAGCGGCAGCGGTGGATCGAGGTCGAGGTCGTAGCGGCGGGCGTTCGAGGCGTTGAGCAGCCGGAGCCGGTAGCGCGCGGCGACCACGTCGTGCACGGGCCAGGGCGCGCCGTTGACCAGCATCACGTCACCGAGCACGCCCTCGACGAAGTCGTGGCTGTGGGGGTAGACGAGTTCGCCGTCCGCGCTGAGCGACCGGTCGGCGAGCATCAGCGGCAGCTCGCGCTCGCCGCGCGGGAGCGGCAGCGCGTCCTCCTCGTCGTCGCGCACGATGTGGAAGCCGGCGAGCCCGCGGTACAGGTGCGGTCCCGTGCGGTCCATCACGTGGTCGTGGTACCAGAGCGTCGTCGCGCGCTGGTCGAGCGGGTACTCGTAGACCCGCTCGTCGCCGGGTGCGACGAGATCGGTCGGGAACCCGTCGTGCGCCGCGGGCGTCCGCCCACCGTGCAGGTGGATCGAGATCGGGTGATCGAGCGCGTTGCGGTGCCGGACGGTCAGCGGGCGCCCGCGCCGCGACTCGATCGTCGGGCCGGGGAAGCCCCCATCGAAGCCCTCGATCGCGGCCGGCCTGCCGGGCAGGATCTCGAGCTCGCCGCGTCGCGAGGTCAGCGCGATCTCGTCGCCGCGCAGCACCGGCGGGATCGGGAGCGCCGCCCGGAAC
>CALMNS010000366.1 GCA_937871635.1 uncultured Solirubrobacter sp. | reverse complement strand
GCGCGACCTTGGCGGCGTGCACGCGGTCGCGGGCCGCCCGCTCGGCGGTCGGGTCCCCCCTTCGCTTCGCGCTCCCGACCGCGCGCCGCGCGTCCATCAGCTCGTCCACCAGCGCCTCGCGCCGCGCCGGCGGGAGACCGGGATCGCTCGCCCGCCACCGTCGGCCGTCGATCACGACGTAGCGCCCGTCGGGCGTGTGCTCGGGCTCGGTCACCGCCCCGAGCGTAGTCGCGTTGTACGCTGGGTTCACCGACGGATCGCCTACTCGGCCACGGGCGCCTCGAGCGTCCAAGTCGCAGCCCGCAGTGGCTCGGCGGCCGGGAGTGTCACGCCGCCCAGGCGAGTCACTCATCCTGGGACGTAGTAGTTCAGCGGTGATCCATGATCGGTGCGGAAGCCTCGCCTCGGCGGGGCTTTCGCCTTTCCCGGCGGCCGCCCTGTACGGTCCGCCCGCATGAGCTCCCTCCTCGATCGGTTCCGGCTCGACGGCAAGGTGGCGCTGGTCACCGGCGCGACGTCCGGCCTCGGCGTCGCCTTCGCGAAGGGCCTGGCGGAGGCCGGTGCCGACGTGGCCATCTGCGGCCGGCGGGTGGAGCGCCTCGAGGGGACCAAGCAGCTCGTCGAGGCGGCGGGCCGGCGGTGCGTCGCCGTCGGGGCGGACGTGGCCAGCGTCGAGGACTGCAACCGCTTCGTCCAGACGGCCCTGGACGAGCTCGGCTCGATCGACGTCCTCGTCAACAACGCCGGGGTCGGCACCGCGTATCCGGCGACCCGCGAGAAGCCCGAGGACTTCCGCCGGGTGATCGACATCAACCTCAGCGGCTCCTACTGGATGGCCCAGGCCTGCGGGCGCGTCATGCAGCCCGGCTCGTCGATCGTGAACATCGGCTCCGTGCTCGGCTCGACCACCGCGGGGCTCCCCCAGGCCGCCTACGCGTCGTCCAAGGCGGCGATCATCGGCCTCACCCGCGACCTCGCCCAGCAGTGGACGGGCCGCAAGGGGATCCGCGTCAACGCGCTCGCCCCCGGGTTCTTCGCGAGCGAGATGACCGACACCTACCCGGAGGGCTACCTAGAGCAGATGATGTGGCGGGTGCCGTCGGGCCGGCCCGGCGACGCCGAGGAGCTCACCGCCGCCCTGCTCTTCCTGGCCAGCGACGCGAGCTCCTATGTCACCGGGGTGACGCTGCCAGTCGACGGCGGGCTGCTGACCACCTGAGCCGCGGGTAGGCCGACGGCATGGCCAACGAACTGAACGGCATGAAGATCGCGATCCTCGCCGCCGACGGCGTCGAGCAGGTGGAGCTCGAGCAGCCGCGCGACGCGGTACAGCAGGCGGGCGCGACCACCGAGCTCCTCTCCCTCGAGGCGGGCGAGATCCAGGCCGTCGAGGGCGACATCAACCCGACGGAGAAGGTCCCGGTCGACAAGGCGGTCGCCGACGCGAACGCCGACGACTACGACGGGCTCATCCTCCCGGGCGGCGTCGCCAACCCCGACAACCTGCGCATGGATGCCGGCGCGATCGCCTTCCTCCAGGCCTTCTTCAAGACGGGCAAGCCGGTCGGCGTCATCTGCCACGGCCCGTGGTCGCTCGTGGAGGCCGACCTGGTCCGCGGGCGGACGCTGACCTCGTATCCCTCGCTTCGCACGGACATCCGCAACGCGGGCGGCACGGTGGTCGACGAGGAGGTCGTCGTCGACCACGGCCTCGTCTCGAGTCGCGACCCCGGCGACCTCCCGGCCTTCTGCGCCAAGCTCGTCGAGGAGTTCGCCGAAGGCGCCCACGACGTGCTCCCCGAGGGCGCCACCGCCTGAGTCGAGGGTCGCGCAGGACGGCCTTCGCGACCCTGGGGTACCGTCCCGGCATGCTCGCCGCCTTCGCCCGCGCCCAGAGCGCCGACGACCCGCTCGCGGGACTCGAGGTCGGCGAGGTGCCCGAGCCCGAGCCGCCCGAGGGCTGGGAGGTCGTCGAGGTCCGTGCCGCGGCGCTCAACCACCACGACCTGTGGTCCCTGCGCGGCGTGGGGCTCGCCGCCGACCGGCTCCCCATGATCCTCGGGTGCGACGCCGCGGGGGTGACCGCCGACGGGCGCGAGGTGGTGCTCCACGCCGTCCTCGAGGACGCGCAGGGCTGGAGCCTCTTCTCCGAGCGCCATCCGGGGACCCTGGCCGAGCGCGTCGCGGTCCCCAGCGCGAACCTGCTCCCCAAGCCGGCCGAGCTCTCCTGGGCCGAGGCGGCGTGCGCGCCGACGGCGTACCTGACCGCCTACCGGATGCTCTTCACGCGCGGCGGGCTGCGGCCGGGGCAGCGGGTGCTCGTCCAGGGCGCCGCGGGCGGGGTGTCCACCGCGGCGATCCTCCTGGCCGCCGGCGCGGGCGCCGAGGTGACGGTCACCAGCCGGGATCCGGACCGGCTCGAGCGGGCGCGCGAGCTCGGCGCCCACGTGCTGCTCGGGAGCGGCGAGCGGGTGCCCGAGCGCGTCGACCTCGTCGTCGAGACCGTCGGCGAGGCGACCTGGCCGCACTCGATGCGCTCCGTGGTCGAGCACGGCCGGATCGTCGTGGCCGGCTCGACGAGCGGCCCGAACCCGGGCGCCGACCTGCAGCGGCTCTTCTACCGCCAGCTCGACGTCCTCGGCTCGACGATGGGCTCGCGGGACGAGCTCGAGGCGCTCCTGCGCTTCCTGGTCCTCACCGGGCGCCGCCCGCTGGTCGACTCCGAGCGCCCGCTGGCGGCGGCCACGGAGGCGTTCGCGCGGATGGCGGCCGGCGAGGAGCTCGGCAAGCTGGTCCTCGTCCCGTGACGTCCGGACCGGGCGGCATGCTGCCCGGTCCCGTCATGCGCACCCGGAGCATCCACCGCGGAGACATCGTCCTCGTCTCGAGGAAGGGACGGCTCTTCCACGCCCGCGTCGCCGGGCTGGGGGCCACGGGGGGCTTCGACGTCGTCCCGCTCGAGCGCAACGTGAGCTACCGCCAGGCCGCCGCCCGCGAGATCGTCGACCACTGGGCGCACGCCGCGCGGGAGACGGGATCCGAGCCCGCCGCCGGCCAGATCTCGTTCGACGACCTGCTGTGAACGTGACCGAAAGTAATCCGTTCGTGGTCCGATCGCGAACAAGGGGGACAACGCTCTGAAAGGAAGTAACTTATGTCCCCGCGCAGAATTGCGGCCATCGCCGCGACCCTTTCCCTCGCCCTCGGCGCCACCGCTTGTGGTGGCGACGAGGAGTCCGCCTCCTCCGGCGCACCGGCCGCCGCGGCCGAGAAGGCCGCCCCCAAGCCGGTCGCCCAGATCGACCAGCTCACCGGCCGCTCGACGTCGGTCAAGCTCGACGCCGGCTTCGTGAAGGCGCTGACCTCGCTGAAGGTCACCCCCGGCGCCGTCGGCGACGGCAAGATCACCAAGGGCGGCTCCGCCGTCTTCCCGATCACCGGCGGCAACGTGACCTACTACGAGCCCGGCTCGGTCTCCCCGTACGTGCAGAGCTCCATCAACCACGACGGCTCGGGGCTCTCGCTCGAGGCCGGCGGCAAGAAGGTCGAGCTCGAGGACTTCGTGGTCGACGCCGGCAAGTCGGTGCTGACCGGCACCGTCTCGGTCGACGGCAAGGAAGCCGCCCCCGCCGGCACGCCGCTGTTCTTCCTCGACGGCCGCACGCTGAAGCCCCTCGAGGCCAAGGACAACGGGACCGCCGTCCTGCAGGGCACCACGGTCAAGCTCAAGCAGGAGGCCGCCGAGCTCCTCAACCAGACGTTCGAGATCGACGCGCTCGAGGGCGGCCTCGAGATCGGCGTGGCCACCATCACCGTCAACACGAAGTAGCCCCACCCACACCGACGCAGGACCGACGCGCCGTCCCGGATCCGACGCCGGGACGGCAGGCGCGGTGGCGCGCCTTCGTCGTCTCTGCGCCTGACCCCGGGCCTGGGCCTCAGGGGTCGACGAGGTCGAGCGCCGCGCCGACGATCGTCTCCGGGTCGATCCCGAAGTGCTCGTAGAGGTCACCGACGTCGCCCGACTGCCCGAAGTCCGCCACGCCGAGGTTGGCGACCGGCGTGGCGTTGACCGCGGCCAGGAAGGCGAGGGTGTGCGGGTGGCCGTCGAGCACCGTGACGATCGGCGCGGCTCGGTCGGGCGGGAAGAGCTCGTCGAGGATCCACGGGTCGCCCTCGGCGAGGCCCTGGCGGGCCTGCAGGGCCCGGAAGACGAGGTCGGCGGAGGTCAGGCAGACCGCGTCGACCGCCACCCCGGCCGCGGTGAGGACGTCGGCGGCGGCGAGGGTCTCCGGCACGACGGCGCCGGCGGCGACCAG
>CALMNS010000365.1 GCA_937871635.1 uncultured Solirubrobacter sp. | reverse complement strand
GGGCTACGTGATCTCGAGCGCCTTCCAGCCCGGCCGGCTGTCGGTCGCCGCGCCGGTGACCGACCGGGCGGGGTCCCCGATCGGCGCCGTCTCGATCGCCGGTCCGGTCGAGCTCTTCTCGCGCGGCTACCTCGAGGCCACGGCGGGCGACGTGGTCACGGCGGCGCGCCGGATCGGCGAGCGCCTCCCGACGCGGCGCTGAGCGGGCGCCGCCGTCGGCGGAGGAGCCGTCCGCACGCTCGATGGCCTCGATCACGTCCCGACCGTTGTTGCGGGCCGGGACGTCGCAGGTCGGCTGACGTTGACCCCGGCCCGCAGGCCGCCCGACCGGCGCGACGCCGGGCGAGGCACTCGGACCGCTCGACGACGTCCTCCCGCGTCTCGACGAAGTCCTCCAAGAGCGAGTTGTCGCTATTGCAATGGAAGAACAGTGACCGGATCCCGGAGACGTCGGGCGCTCACAAGCGAGCTGTTGCCCACGTACGCCGTCCTCGTCCGCGAAGGCGAGGACCTGTCTCCTCCTCGAGGACGAGATCGCGGCCGGGGTCGTTCCGAGCGGACCAGGCCGGCTCGTCACCGTGGCCGACGACGCCGGGCGGTCGCCCGACCCATAGTGGCGGCATGTCAGTCGCCGGATCCACCGTCCCCGCCGGCCCAGCGCCCGCTCAGCTCGCCGAACACCAGGCAGCAGGAGCGCCTGCACCGGTACACCGGCGACGTCGGTGGTCATCCGTTCTCGCCGTACGCGTCGTTGTAGTTCCACCACCCGAGCGACGTCTGCGGGTAGCCCTCGGGCGAGTCCTCCCACTCCTCCTGGCGCCCAAGCGCGGTGATGTCGAGGTGGCTCCACGTGCTGCCGATGTGCTCGGCGCCGCGGCTGTGGACGAAGTAGGTGCGGTACGTCCGATCGCCCTCTCGGATGAACGCGTTGTGGCCGTGCCACTGGTCGACGCCGAAGTCGGCGTCGAAGTCGTCGGTGATCGTGTACCAGGGGATCAGCTCCCATCCGTGGCGTTCCTTCAGGACCTGGATCTCGGCCTGGGGGGCGCGCGAGGCGAACGCGAGCGTCGTGTCGCGCGACTGCAGGTGGGCCGGGTGCGCGACCTGGTCGGCGATCATCGAGCAGCCGACGCAGGCCCGCTCCGGGTAGGAGCCGCCCGCCTCGGCGTAGGTGGTGACGTCCGGCGCGAAGAAGGCGCGGTAGATGATCAGCTGCCGGCGGCCCTCGAAGAGGTCGGCAAGGCTCGCCGGCCCGTCCGGGCCCTCGAAGCGGTACTCCTTCTCCACTGCCATCCACGGCATCCGCCGGCGCTTGGCCGCGAGTGCGTCGCGGTCGCGGGTCAACTGCTTCTCTTCCACCAGCAGCTCCTTGCGCGCGGCCTCCCACTCCTCCCGGGACACGATCGGCGGGGTGTTCATGGCGACGTTTCCTCCTTCAGGTACTCGTTTCGTCGGTTTAAGTCTGCTTGCTCACGTTCCGACGCCGGCGATGATGTGCAGGGTGAGCAGCGCGCGGCGCGCCGCTGGGCGCAGCTTGAGGCGGGCCTGCCGGGGCGTGCTGGAAGGCGGTCGCGGTGGGCCGGCGGGGACGGTGGATCCGGCGACTGACATGCCGCCACTATGGGTCGGATGCCCGGCGTCGTCGTCGGCCACGGTGGCGAACTGGAGCTCGTCCGCGCGAACGGCCCCGAGCGTGGATCTCATCCTGCAGGAGGAGATCGGCCTCGCCTGCGCGGACGAGGACGGCTTGCGCGAGCGGCGTTCGGTGGCGGCGTATCCTCGCACCTGCTCGTGTTCTCGGCGGCTGTGCTCACCGTTGCCGGTGAGCTTGAGGTTCTGCGCGCGGCCGCTGGCGAGGATTTGGCGGGCGGCTCGTGAGCGCACTGGCGGTGCCGGCGATGGCGCTGCGAACGCGACGCACGCCATGCGGCGCAGAGGAGCGGGCGCGGATCCCCGCCGATCTGCAGGATGCGGTCGCCGGCGGCTTGCAGATGATTGCCGGCGACGCTGAGGCGCTGCCGCGCCGCGCCTGGCGCCACCGCGCGCCGACATGCTCTTATGCCCGCGCGCCGGTGCCACCAGCGCGGGGGTTCGCACGCCGTTGCGCCGCCGGTTTCCGACTCGCCGATGTCGAGCCCGCGCGACGCTCGACCCAGGGTCCGAGCTGTCGCCGACCGGGGCGTTGTCGCGGACAATGGCTGGTGGCGGCGGTGCTCATGGTCGGCGCGGTCGAGCTGGCGGTAGTCGCGCCGCGCGGCGCGCCGCTGACGGCCCTGGCGCTCGCCGCGCCGCTGTTGTGGCGGCGACGCCGAGCGCTCACGGATGCGGCGCTGCTACTGGCGGCGATCACCCCTGCTCGCACTGCCACGAGCCGCTGAGTGGCCGGAACGTCGAGGCCCGGGTCCACCGAGGCGCTTAGCCTCGATCCACCGGTGTGCGTCGCTGAGGGCGGCCGCGTTGGGGTGTTCGAGGCGAAAGGCGGCGGCTGAAGTTGGGTGGAGCGCGGGACAGGTGGGTGTGGGCGTTGACAACCACGGCACCACGAGCTTCCTGGTCGCGTCGAAACTCTCGTCGAAGTCCCGGGCCGGCGGCTCCCCGGAGCCGATGGCAGACCAGCAGGCGGCTCAGGTCAGCGGTCCAGGACGGAGGTGTCCCAGCTCGCGACGCGCAGCTCGGCCACCTCGTTCGCCCCGATCCGGGCCGACGGGTGACGGTCGAAGACCTTCATGTCGTGGCCCGGCACCACGCGGTCGAGGTCACCGCCGACGTACTCGGAGATCTCCCCGTAGGTGAGCAGCATCTGGAAGGTGCTGCCGTTGGTGTAGCCGCTGGGCCACATCTCCTCGACGTTCGAGAACCACATCGCCGCGTCGCTCGCCACCACGATGGGCGCCTCCGGGGTCTCGATCGTGAGCCACTGGATGCCGAACGTGTGGCCGCCGGGGCTCAGGCGCCCGACGATCCCGGGGTGGAGCTCGTCGCCGTCGCCGGCGAACGTGAGCCGGTGGTCGCCGGCCAGGCGCCCGAAGAAGGAGAGGTCGCCCCGGTCGAAGGAGGAGGTCAGCCAGCTCTGGGCACCCATCGGGCTGTAGAGCGGCGGCAGCGCCATGGCGCGCGACCAGCCCTCGTACTCGCTCCACTGCACGACCACCCGCGCGTTCGGGAAGCGGTGCAGGTTGTTGACGTGGTCGAAGTGCATGTGGGTGACGAAGACCGTCTCGATGTCCTCGGGCCGCACGCCCACCTTGTCGAGCACGATGTCGGGACCCTCGAAGTCGTAGAAGCCGAAGCGGGGGATCCACGGCTCGTCGAAGCCGCAGTCGACGAGGTGATGGTGGACCGCCCCGGCCTCGTCGCGCTCGCTGAGGAGCGTGTAGAGCATCGCCGCCTGCGGGGTCCCCTCCCCGCTGTGGATCGGCACGCCGGCGAAGAACTCCGCGGGAAGGTCTACGTGGGAGTAACAGAGAACCCGTACGGAGACGTCGTGCATTCGCCCACTCCTTCATCGGTTGGCCGTGAGCCGCGCGGGCCGGACGGGCCCGGATCACGGTGTGCGTCCACCCAACCGCAGTCGCCCTGCCGCTGTCTCGCTCGCGTCCGGCATCCTCGGACACGAGCGCGGGACGGCGGCGGCAGACCGGCCGCGGACGGCTGACGGCCCGGCACGGCGGCCCGGTGCTCGGAGGACGAAGGGCACGGGCCGCCGCGTCGCGCGTCTCCGCGAGGG
>CALMNS010000364.1 GCA_937871635.1 uncultured Solirubrobacter sp. | reverse complement strand
CACCAAGCCGCCCCGGCAGGACCGCAACGTCCGCGTCCAGCTGCTCGGGATCAACGACTACCACGGCCAGCTGCAGCCGGGCACGCCCGGCATGATCACGCTGGGCGGCCAGCGGGTGCCCGCCGGCGGGGCGCCCTTCCTCGCCACCCACCTCGACCGGCTGACCGCCGAGAACCCGAACACGCTGCGCGTCAGCGCCGGCGACAACATCGGCGCGAGCCCGCTGATCTCCGCCCTGTTCCGCGAGCAGCCGGCGATCGAGTCGCTCGACGCGATGGACTTCGACGTCTCGACGGTCGGCAACCACGAGTTCGACAAGGGCTACCGCGAGCTCCTGCGCCTGCAGAACGGCGACGACGAGTTCGCGGGCGCCCGGTTCGACTACCTCGCCGCCAACGTGGTCAAGGCGTCGACGGGCCGGCCCATCCTGCCGCCGTACGCGATCGAGCGGATCGGCGGCGTGCGGGTCGGCTTCATCGGCGTCACCCTCGAGGAGACGCCGACGATCGTCAGCGCGGAGGGCATCGAGGGCCTGCGCTTCCTCGACGAGGTGGAGACGATCAACCGCTACGCCAAGGAGCTGCGCGACCGCGACGTGGGCGCCATCGTCGCCCTCCTGCACCAGGGCGGCACCCAGCGGGGCGCGTCCTACGACGGCTGCGAGAACCCGACGGGCCCGGTCTTCGACATCGTCAAGGACCTCAGCCGCCGCGTCGACGTCGTCTTCTCCGGTCACACCCACCAGGCCTACAACTGCCGCCTGGGCGGCCGGCCGGTGGTCTCAGGGCTCTCCTTCGGGCGGCTGATCTCCGACGTCGACCTCACCTTCGACCGGCGCACCCGCGACCTCATCGCCACCCGCTCGCGCAACGTCCCGGTGACCCAGGACGTCGCGCCCGACCCGGAGCTCGCCGCGCTGGTCAAGCGCTACGAGGAGGCGGCGGCGGCGCTGGCGAGCCGGGTGATCGGCACCGCGGCCGGCGATCTGACCGGGAGCGGGAGCGAGACCCGGACCCCGGCCGGCGAGTCGACCCTCGGCAACGTCATCGCCGACGCGCAGCTCGCCGCCACGAAGGTCAACGGCGCCCAGATCGCGCTGATGAACCCGGGCGGGATCCGCGCCGACCTGGCCGCCGGGGAGGTCACCTTCGGCGAGGCGTCCGCGGTGCAGCCGTTCGGCAACTCGCTGACCACCCTCACCCTGACCGGCGAGCAGCTGCGGGCCGCGCTCGAGCAGCAGTTCGACAACCCCTCCCCCGGCGCCAACCGGATCCTCTCCGTCTCGGCCGGCTTCTCCTACGCCTGGGACGCGAGCCGGCCGGCCGGCTCGCGGGTCGACCCGGCGTCCATCACCCTCGACGGGACCCCCGTGAGCCCGACGGCGACCTACCGGGTGACGGTCAACTCGTTCCTGGCCGACGGCGGGGACGCGTTCACCACCTTCGTCTCCGGCACCGACCGGGTGGGCGGCGGCCAGGACCTCGACGCCCTCGAGGCCTACCTGCGCGAGGGCAGCCCGCTCGCCGTGCCGGCGCTGGGGCGCATCGTCCGCACGGGCCCGTGACCGCGGGGGCGGGGACGACGCGCCGTATCGTCCCCGCCCCATGACCGCCCGGCTCGGCCTCGTCGCCCTCGGCGACTCGATCACCGTGGGCGAGGGGAACCTCGTGTGCGGGACGCCCTGCCGGTCCTGGGCGCTGTGGCTCGCGGAGCTGCTCGACCTGCCGTTCACGGGACGGGCGGCCAACGGGGCGACGGTCCACGACGTCCTGCGCGAGCAGCTCCCCCGCGTCACCGCCGACTACGACGTCGGGACGCTCTACGTCGGCGTCAACGACGTCCGCGCGGCCGACTGGGACGCCGCGGCGTTCGAGGCTGGCTACCGGGCGGTGGTCGACGGGCTGGCGGCGCACTGCGCGCGGCTGCTCCTCCTGACGCCGCCGCTCGACCTCGGCCGCCCGCCGGCCGGCGCCAAGGTGGAAGCGCTCGACGACGTGGTCCGCCGGGTCGCCGCCCAGGCGGGCGCCGCGGTCTGCGACCTCTCCGACCTCGCGGGCTGGACGCTGCTGCTGCCCGACGCGATCCACCCGACGGCGCTCGGCCAGCTCGAGAT
>CALMNS010000363.1 GCA_937871635.1 uncultured Solirubrobacter sp. | reverse complement strand
GGCGAGCTGCGCTCGGTCGCCCACGCCGACCGCCGCCGGGCCGAGTCGGCCAAGTTCGGCCTCGAGCCGGTCATCGGCCCCGAGGCCGGGACGGTCCGCGGCGCCGTGGGCCGCGTGCTCCCGGGCGCCCGGCCGAAGGCGGCGTAGTCGACGGACGGCGGACGGCGGCCGGCCCGGCTTGACCGCTCGACTTCGCTCTGCTACGCCGAATCTCGGGCTTAGCCAAACCTAAAGTTGCTAGAATCCGTCCGGATGTTGACGCCCCGCCCCGAAGATTCAGAGTTCGAGGCGAGGCAGGAACCGCGGCTGGTCAAGGCGCTGGAGATGGTCGCGCCGGGCTCCGCGGTGCGCGAGGGGATCGACAACATCGTCGACGCGCGGACGGGCGGGCTCATCGTCATCGCCGACACGGACGAGATCGCCTTCCTGTTCTCGGGCGGCATCAAGCTCGACATCGACTACTCCCCGGCGATGCTCTATCAGCTCGCCAAGATGGACGGCGCGATCGCCCTCAACGCGTCCGCGACCAAGATCGCGTGGTGCAACGTCCAGCTCATGCCGGACCCCACGATCCTGTCCTCGGAGACCGGCACGCGCCACCGCACCGCCGAGCGCGTCTCCAAGCAGACCGACGCCCTGGTCATCGCCGTCTCCCAGCGGCGCGACGTCGTGTCCCTCTACGTCGACGGCGCGAAGTACATCCTCGAGGACATCCCCGTCGTCCTGGCCAAGGCCAACCAGGCCCTGGCCACGCTCGACAAGTACCGCACGCGCCTCGACCAGGTGACCACCCGCCTCACCGCGCTCGAGTTCGAGGGCGGCGTTACGCTGCACGACGTCCTCACGGTGCTCCAGCGCGCCGAGCTCGTCACCCGCATGGCGGTCGAGATCGAGCGCTACATCGTCGAGCTGGGCACCGAGGGCCGGCTCATCGAGATGCAGCTCGAGGAGACCATGGTCGGCGTGGCCGCCGACAAGGCCGCGCTCCTGCACGACTACCTGGCCGAGCCCCGCGAGGACACCTTCGCCGTGGCGCAGGACGGCATCGCCCGCCTCCCGCACCAGGACCTCCTGGACTTCGGCCGGCTGGCCGAGCTCCTGGGCTACGACCGCAAGGTCAACACGCTCGACTTCCCCGTCTCGCCCCGCGGCTACCGGATCCTCGGGAGGATCCCGCGGCTGCCCAAGCTCGTGGTGCAGAACATCACCCGCGAGCTCCGGGGCCTGGACGAGATCCTTGCCGCCACCGACCCCGAGCTCGAAGCCGTGGACGGGGTGGGCGAGATCCGCGCGAAGGACATCCGCGAGGGCCTGCGCAGGCTGCAGGAGATCAACCTCGTGGACCGCTATCTGCAGACCTGAACCAAGGAGGATCACCATCGCTACTGAGACGGCCGACCAGTTCGGTGACATCGAGATCACGCGAGAGACCGAGCACATCGACTACCAGATCGGTGATCACGTGGTCTACCCGCACCATGGGGCCGGGCAGGTCCTCAAGAAGGAGACCAAGGACATCCTTGGCGAGAAGCGCGAGTACCTCACGATCAAGATCCTGCACAACGACATGACGGTCATGGTCCCGTGCGAGAACGCCGGCAAGGCGGGGCTGCGCCGGATCATCGACGAGGACACGGTCAAGAAGGTCCTGTCCGTGCTCACCGACGACGTGTCGGAGATGCCCAAGAACTGGAACCGCCGGTTCAAGCACAACCGGGACAAGATCAAGACGGGCGACATCTTCGAGCTGGCCGAGGTCGTCCGCAACCTCGCCCTGCGCGAGCAGGACAAGGGCCTCTCCACGGGCGAGAAGCAGATGTTCACCCGGGCGAAGAAGATCCTGGCCTCCGAGCTGATGTACGCGCTCGAGAAGGGCGAGGACGAGGCCGAGGCCCACCTGGACGACCTCCTGCTCAACTCCGGCAACGAGAAGCTGGCCGCCGCCGCGGCCGCGCTGGTCGCCGAGCCCGCGGCTTCCTAGAGGACTCCCATGACTTCCGCGGCGGTCCTCGTGGCCGCCGGCAGTGGCGAACGCCTTGGCGCCGACCGGCCCAAGGCGTTCGTCGTCGTGGGCGGGCGGCCGATGTGGGAGTGGTCGCTCGCCGCCCTGGCGGCGGCAGAGATCGACCGGGTGGTGACCGTCGTGCCGCCGGGAACGGAGCTCCCAGGCGGCGTGGCGGGCGGGGACACCCGCTCGGAGTCCGTCCGCAACGGCCTGCAGGCGCTCCCGCGCGAGGTCGACCGCGTCGTGGTCCACGACGCCGCCCGCCCGCTGGTGACCCCCGACCTCTTCGCCCGCTGCCTCTCTGAGCTCGAGGCGGGCGCCGACGCGGCGATCGCCGCGGCCCGGGTGACGGACACGGTCAAGGAGGCCGGCGAGGACCGGGTGGTGGTCCGCACCCACGACCGCTCCCGCCTGTGGTCCATCCAGACCCCGCAGGCCTTCCGCCGCGCGGTGCTCGAGCGGGCGCTGGCCCAGCCTGACGCGGTCGTCCGCGCGGCGACCGACGACGCCATGCTCGTCGAGGCGCTGGGCGGCCGGGTGGTCGTCGTGGAGTCCTCGCCGGCGAACTTCAAGGTCACCACCCCGCATGACCTCGAGGTCGCCGAGCTCCTCCTCGGCCGGCCCGCCGGCGGGCGCGGATAGCCTGCCGACCCGTGCTGACCGACTACCACGTCCACCTGCGCCCGGACGAGCCGGGGTCCACCCCCGAGCGCTACTTCACCGCCGCCAACGCCGAGCGGTACCGGACGGTCGCCGAGGAGCGCGGCGTGGCCGAGCTCGGCGTCGCGGAGCACGTCTACCGCTTCAGCGCCGCGCTCGACGTCTGGCAGCACCCCTTCTGGCGGCGCTACGCGGTCGACGACCTCGACGCCTACTGCGCCTTCGTCCGCGAGGAGACCGACCTGCGGCTCGGGATCGAGGCGGACTTCGTCGCCGGGCGCGAGGACCACATGGCGACCCTCCTCGACGGCCGGGGCTGGGACTACGTCGTCGGCTCGGTCCACTTCGTGCGCGACCACTCGATCGACACGGAGGACTACTCGGTCTGGGAGGCGGGCCTGTCGCCTGAGGGCGTGTGGGCGCGGTACTTCGAGACGGTCGCCGAGGCGGTCCGCTCCGGGCTCTTCGACCTGATGGCCCACCCCGACCTGGTCAAGGTCTGGGGCCGCGAGGCGCCGCGGCCCGACGGCGACCTGCGCCGGTTCTACGAGCCGGCCGTCGAGGCGTTCGCCGAGACCGGCGTCGCGGTCGAGGTCTCCACCGCCGGGCTCCGCAAGCGCGCGCAGGAGATCTACCCGGCGCGGCCGCTGCTCGAGATGCTCGTCGACGCCGGCTGCCCGCTCGCGCTGTCGAGCGACGCGCACGAGCCCGGGCAGCTCGCCCACCGCTACGACGAGGCGCTCGAGCTGCTCGAGTCCGTCGGGGTGGGGGAGATCGCGGTGTTCGAGGGGCGCGAGCGCCGGATGGAGCCGCTGGGGTGACGCACGCCCGCACGGGCCTGGGGATCGACTCCCACGCCTTCGCCCCCGGCCGCGCGCTCATCCTCGGGGGGATCGCCATCCCGTACGAGCAGGGGCTCGCCGGGCACTCCGACGCCGACGTGCTCACCCACGCGATCATCGACGCGCTGCTCGGCGCGGCCGGCCTCGGGGACATCGGGCTTCACTTCCCGGACACCGACGAGGCGTTCCGCGACGCCGACTCGATCGAGCTGCTGCGCGAGACCCTCCGCCGGCTCGAGGGCGCCGAGGTCCTCCACGTGGACGCCACGGTGATGATGGAGCGCCCCAAGCTCGCCCCGCACCGCCGGGCGATGATCGAGCGGCTGGGGTCGGTCCTCGGCGTCGAGCCGAACCTCAAGGCGACGACGGGTGAGGGGATGGGCTTCGTCGGCCGCGGCGAAGGGGTGGCCGCGCTGGCGGTGGCGACGATCCGCTGACCTCGCGGTCGCGGTGCACGGCGACCCCGCCGATGACCAGCGCCACCCCGAGGATCTCGAGGACGCTGGGGACCTGGGCGAGCACGACGACGCCGATGACCGTGGCGGTGGCCGGCAGCAGGGAGACCAGCAGGGCGTAGGAGGCGCGCCGGAGGCGGGCCATGGCCAGCTGGTCGGCCACGTAGGGGATCACGGAGCTCGCGAGCCCGACGCCGACGCCCGCCAGCAGCGCCACCGGGTCGCCCAGCGCCGGCAGCACCGCCCAGCCGCCGATCGGCGTGGCGACCACCGCGGCGATCAGCATTGAAGCCGCCAGCCCGTCGATGCCGTTCGAGGCGCCGCGCTGGGCGACCCGGTGGCCGAGGACGATGTAGAGGGCGAACAGGGCGGCGTTGGCGAAGGCCAGCGCGACGCCGAGCGGCTCGCCGGCGAGGACGACGTCCGTGAGGAGGTAGACGCCGGGGACGGCGAGGGCCAGCGCGATCCCGTTGCGCAGCGTCCGGGTGCCGAGGGCGGCGAGCAGGATCACCGGCAGGAACTCGATCGCCGCGACCGTGCCGAGCGGCAGCCGGTCGATGGCCACGTAGAAGCACGAGTTCATCAGCGCCAGCACACCGCCCCACGCCGCCACCAGGCGCCGGCCGTCGCGATCGAGCGTCCGCCAGGTCCGCCAGGGCCGGCGCCAGGCCGCGAAGATCAGGGCCGCCGAGGCGATGCGCAGCCAGGCGACGCCGAGGACGTCGACCCGGGCGAAGAGGAGGACCGCGAAGGCCGGACCGAGGTAGTGGAAGATCGCGCTGACCACGAAGAAGCTCTCGGGCGGGGCGCGGTGGGCGAGGGTTCGAAGCACCCGTACAGCTTCGCCCGCGCCCGCCCGGACTGGAAGGAGCAACCGAAGGGAAGAACGAAACCATGGCATCGATCCAAAGCGCTCCCACGGCTCCTGCGTTCGATCCTGCGACGATCGACGGGACGAACCGTCGACTGCTCGAGGAGCTGCGGGAGGACCCCCGGGCGACCTACGCCGCCCTCGGGCGCCGCGTCGGGCTCTCCCCGCCCGCGGTGGCCGAGCGCGTCGGGCGGCTCGAGGCGGCCGGGGTGATCGCCGGCTACCGCACCGAGATCGAGCCCGCCGCCGTCGGCCTCCCGGTCGCGGCGTTCGTCCGCGTCCGCCCGGCGGCCCGCCAGCTCCCCAAGGTGGCCGAGCTGGCCCGCGACACGCCCGCGGTCTCCGAGTGCCACCGGATCACCGGCGAGGACTGCTTCCTGCTCAAGGTCCACGCCGCCTCTATCGCGGCCCTCGAGGATGTCCTCGACGCGTTCCTCCTCTTCGGCCAGACGACCTCGTCGCTCGTCGTCTCCTCGCCGGTGGCTCCGCGGGGGGTGCCGCTCGGGACCGAGGAGGTGGGGTGACGAGCGCGACCGGTTCTGCGCGCCGCCGCCGGGTCATGCCTTGACAAGCATATGCCTGACGCGGCATACTCGGTCGCGTGCCGTCCACGTCGACCTGGTCCGCGCTGGCCGACCCGCACCGCCGCGCCGCGCTCGAGCTGCTGCTCGAGCGCCCTCGCGCGGTCGGTGAGCTCGTCGACCGGCTCGGGCTGACCCAGCCCGCCACCTCCAAGCACCTCCGGGTGCTGCGCGACAGCGGCCTCGTCCGCGCCCGCCACGACGGGCCGCGGCGGGTCTACTCCGTCGAGCCGCAGCCCCTGGCCGAGGTGCACGCTTGGCTGAGCGGCTACCGCCGGCTCTGGGACGACCGGCTCGACGCACTGGAGCGGCACCTCGACGCCATCGATCCACCGGAGGACGCATGAGCCCGCACGGGACTTACACCACCGTCGACGGCCGGCCGGCCGTCCGCTTCGAGCGCCGCCTCGAACATCCCGTCGCCGTCGTCTGGCGCGCGGTGAGCGAGCCGGCCGGGCTCGCGCACTGGTTCCCCGGCGACGTGACGCTCGACCCGCGGCCCGGCGGGGCCATGCGCTTCGCGATGGGGGATGACGACACGCTCGCCGGAGAGGTGATCGAGCTGGATCCGCCGAAGCGCTTCTCGTTCCTCTGGGACACGGACCTCCTGCAGCTCGACCTGGCCCCCGACGGGGACGGCACCCGGCTCACGCTCCTGCATGTCCTGCGCTCGGAGGGCGCCGACGCGGCGGCCAAGACGGCCGCCGGCTGGCACGTCTGCCTCGATCTGCTGCATGGCCATCTGGCGGGGGAGCCGGGCGCGGGGCCCGACGGCCCCACCCCCGAGTGGCAGCGCCGCTACGACGAGTACGTCGCCCGCGGCGTCCCCGCCGGCGCCCCGATCCCGGGCGCCGCCTGAGCC
>CALMNS010000362.1 GCA_937871635.1 uncultured Solirubrobacter sp. | reverse complement strand
GCGGCCCGCCCGCCGCCGGCCGCCGCGCGCGGCGGCCGGCGGCGGGCGGGCCGCCGTCCCACCTCAGTGCCTGGTGCGGCGCCCGGTGACCACGCGGTAGAGGATCAGCAGCAGCAGCGATCCGGCGATCGCGATGAGCCAGGTGCCGCTGTCGAAGAACTCGTCGAGCTCCCCGATGTCCAGGGCGCTGGCGATGAGACCGCCGACGATGGCACCGACGATGCCGATCGCCATGGTGACGAAGATGCCGCCGGGGTCATCCCCCGGCAGGATCGCCTTGGCGATCGCGCCCGCCACCAGACCTAGAACGATGAACCCGAGGATCCCCATGCGCTTGCTCCTTGTTCGTCCGACGCGTCCGGCCGGCACGTGCCGCCGGTGATCAACTACCCAGGCAGGGGATTCGGCGCGTCGGCGGTCCCTCCTTCCGCTAGGCGTGGGCGGGGACGGCGCCGGGCGCGACCACGAGGACGTCTTCGGCCGGCGGGCTCGCGAGGGCGACGATGAAGGCGTCGACCACGACCGGGTCGAACTGCGTGCCGGCGCACCGCTCGAGCTCCTGGACGGCCCGCTGGCTGGTGGTGCCGTTCCGGTAGCTCCGGTCGGAGACCATGGCGTCGTAGGCGTCGCAGACCGCCACGATCCGGGCCCCGAGCGGGATCTGGTCGCGGGCGAGCCGGTCGGGGTATCCCTTGCCGTCGAAGCGCTCGTGCGACGAGCGGACGAGGTGCGCGGCGGCCGCGAGGGCGGGTGCGCCGTCGAGGATGCGCTCGCCGATGACCGTGTGGCGGCGGATGAACGCCCACTCCTCGTCGTCGAGGGGCCCTGGCTTGTCGAGGATCGCGTCGGGCAGGGCGGCCTTGCCGATGTCGTGCAGCGTCGCGGCCTGCCAGAGGGCCGTCCGGGCCTCCCCGGTCATCCCGAGCTCGAGCCCGACCCTGTCCGTGAGGGCGAGGACGCCGCTGACGTGGTCGCCGAGGCCCGGGTCGCGCTCGGTGAGGAGGCGCAGGAGCACCGAGGTGCTCTGATCGGCGGCGGAGCCGCGCAGGCCGTTCTTCTCCGCGTACAGCCGCCGGTCGGCGTCGCGCAGCGCGTCGTCGTGGTCGTCGATCGGTGCGTCCATCGTCGCGCTGCCGAGGGCCGCGGTGATCTCGAAGCCCTCGCCGGACTCCCGCAGGGCGGCCCGCGCGAGCGCCACGAGCCGGGCGTGCTGGTCGTAGGGCGCGGTGGCCAGCACCGCGAACTCGTCCCCGCCGATCCGGTAGGCCTGGCCTCGCCCGTCCACCGCCCGGGTCAGCGCCCGGCCGAGCCGGCTGAGCAGCGCGTCCCCCGCCGGGTGGCCGTAGCTGTCGTTGTAGCCCTTGAAGCCGTTGAGGTCGAAGAGCAGGAGCAGCACCGGGAGCTGCGGCGAGGCGGCCACGATGCGCTCGTCGAAGTCGCGGGTGAGCGCCCGGCGGTTGCGCAGTCCGGTGAGCGGGTCCGTCGCGGCCTCACCCCGGCTGGTGGTGAGCAGCCGCATGTGCTCCCCGATCGTCAGCCACAGCCGTGCGCCGGCCACGATCAGCGTCGCCAGCGCCAGCGCGGCGCCCAGGTGGCTGATCCGGTCGAAGTGGTCGACGAAGAGCAGGGCGAGCGCGGCGCTCATGGCCGCGAGCGGGAGCACGAGCATGCGGCGGCCCTCGACCTCGACGAAGCGCGCCCTGACCGCCGGCTGCCACGCCGCCATCGCGGTCACCAGCGCGGACGCCGGCCAGAAGGAGTCGGCCCACACGGGCGCGTCGAACTTGCCGTCCGCCACCGCGGCGAGGTAGCTCATGTCCGCCACCGCGCTGAGCAGCACGCCCGTCCCGATCAGCGCGGTCGAGCGGTCCGGTCGCCAGCCCGTCAGCGCCAGGGCGCCGATCAGCAGCGCGAGGAGCAGCAGGTCGGCCGCCGGATAGGCGAGGTTGACCACGACGGCGGCGAGGTTCCCCTGCACGCTCATGGCGAGGATAGGCGGCAGCACCAGCGCCGCGGCGCACGCCGCCATCCCGAGGGCGGCGACGAGCCCGTCCAGCCAGAGACTGGCGTGGAACTCCCGGACCCGACGGCGCGTCAGCAGGATCAGGCAGGTGGTCGGCCGATCGCGCGTCGGCTTGAGACGGCCCCGCCGCGCGACGACGACCTGTCCCGTACGTTCCGAGGATGGACACACGCCACGCGCTGCGCCGGGCGGCACGACTGGCGGCCGTGCTCGGCATCGCCGCCCGCCGGGACTGAGCACACCCGCGCTCGACCCCC
>CALMNS010000361.1 GCA_937871635.1 uncultured Solirubrobacter sp. | reverse complement strand
CCGCCGGGTAGTCCGGCGCGTCGCGCCAGGGGCGCGGCGGGTCGGCGAGCTCGACGGTGCGATGGCCGCCGGCGGTGCGGTGACGGTCGACGATGTGCCGGCGCACGGCGACGAGCTCCTCCGTCCCGTCCTTCGTGACGACGAAGAGCACGTCGAAGGAGTCGAGGGCCTTGACGGCCTGGACGGTGACGTGGTCGGGATCCCCCGCGCCGATGCCGATGAGCAGCAGCCGGCGCACTCACTCAGCCGGTCCGCGACCGGTCGCGCGCCTCGGAGTACAGGTGGCTCTCGCGGAAGTCGCCCGCGGCGAGCGCCGGGCCCACGAGGATCGTCGCGGTGCGCCGGACGCCCGCGTCGCGCACCAGGCCGGCGATGGTCGCAAGCGTGCCCCGCAGGACGAGCTCGTCCGGCCAGCTCGCGCGGGCGACCACCGCGGCGGGGCAATCCTCGCCGTAATGGGGGACGACGGCGGCGACGATCTCGTCGATGGCCGACGCGCCCAGGTGGACGACGAGCGTGGTGGCGTGCGCGGCGAGCGACGCGAGGTCCTCGCCCGCGGGGATCGCGGACGCGCGCCTTCCGTAACGCGTGAGGATCACGGTCTGGGCGACTTCGGGGACGGTCAGCTCGCAGCGCAGCGCGGCGGCCGCGGCGGCGAAGGCGGGGACGCCGGGCGTCACGTCCCACGGGATGCCGAGCGCGTCCAGGCGGCGCATCTGCTCGGCGGCGGCGCTGTAGATCGAGAGGTCGCCCGAGTGCAGCCGCGCGACGTCGTGGCCGGCCGCGTGGGCCACGACGTACTCCGCGACGATGTCGTCGAGCTGCAGGTGCTGGGTGTCGACGAGCCGCGCGGCGGCGGGGGCGTGGGCCAGGACCTCCTCGGGCACGAGGGCGCCCGCGTAGAGGCAGACGGGCGCGGCGGCGATGAGGCGCTGGGCCCGGAGCGTGAGGAGGTCCGGTGCGCCGGGGCCGGCGCCGATGAAGTGGACGGTGGCGGGCACCGCGGGTCAGGGCTCCTTGGCGACGGACCACTGCACGACGGTCATCTGCGCGCGCCAGCCGGTGAAGGCGCCGACGGGCTCGGCGTGCGCGATGTCGATGCGGGTGAGGCTGCCGCCGCGGGTCGCCCGCGCCGCCACGACGGCCTGCTCACCCTCGAGCGTCACGGTGTTGGCGACGAGGCGCCCGCCGTCTACGAGCGCCGCCCAGCACGCGTCCAGCAGGCCCGGCGTGGTGATCCCGCCGCCGACGAAGACCGCGTCCGGGGCAGGCAGGTCCGCGAGCGCCTCGGGCGCGCGGCCTTCGACGACCGCGAGCTCCGGGACCCCCAGGGCGAGCGCGTTCTGGGCGATGCGCGCGGCACGGTCGGCGCGCGGTTCGATCGCGACCGCACGGGCGGTCGGCTCGGCTCGCAACCACTCGACGCCGATGGAGCCGTTGCCGGCGCCGACGTCCCACAGGAGCGCCCCGGGAAGCGGCGTCAGGGCCGCCACGGTGATGGCCCGCACGTGGCGCTTGGTGAGCTGGCCGTCGGACGCGAAGGCGTCGTCGGGCAGCCCCGGCGTGCGGGCGTTGGGGGCCCCGCCGGCGACCTCGAGGGCGACGACGTGCAGCGGGTCGGCCTCGATCTCGGTCGCCTGCTGCGCGGTCGTCTGCACCCGCTGCTCGCCGGGCCCGCCGAGCTGCGCGAGCACCGTGAGCGCGCTCTCCCCGAGCCCGCGGTCGCAGAGGACGCGGGCGAGCCGCGCGGCACCGTCGGCTCCCGTCACGTAGGCGACGATCCGGCGGCCCGGCTGCAGCGAGCGGACCACGACCTCCGGCGGCCGCGCCACCGTGCTGACGAGCTCGACGCCGGCCTGCGGCCAGCCCATCCGCGCGCAGGCCAGCGCGAACGCGGAGGGGTGCGGGATCACGTGGAGCCGGCCGGGCGCCGCTCTGCGGGCCAGCGAGGCTCCCACGCCGTGGAGC
>CALMNS010000360.1 GCA_937871635.1 uncultured Solirubrobacter sp. | reverse complement strand
CTTCGCCGACGCCCAGGCCCCGCCGGCGCCCGACGCGGCGCCGGCGGAGGCCGACGCGCCGGCGCCGGCCGAGGCCGACGAGGTCGAGGTCGAGGCGGAGGCGTCCGTGGCCGACGAGGCGCCGGACAAGTACCTCCTGCTCGCCCAGCGCACACAGGCCGACTTCGACAACTTCCGCAAGCGGGCCGCCCGCGAGCAGGCGCTGGCCGGCGACCGGGGGGTGAGCCGGGTGGCCAAGGAGCTCATGCCGGCTCTGGACCACCTCGAGCTCGCGCTGCAGGCCGTCGAGCAGGACCCGGCCAACGCGGAGATCGCCAAGGGCTTCCGGCTCGTCCAGGACGAGCTGGCCAAGGCGCTCGCCCGCGCGGGGGTCGAGGCGTTCTCCCCCGAGGGCGAGGTGTTCGACCCCAACGAGCACGAGGCGATGACCCAGCAGGCCTTCGAGGGCGTCGAGGCGGGCACCGTCGCGCAGGTCTACCAGCGGGGCTACCGCCTCAACGGGATGGTGCTGCGCCCCGCCCGGGTCGTCGTGGCGGCGTAGGCGCGCGATGGCCCGGCCGGACCACTACAAGACGCTCGGCGTCGACAAGAAGGCGTCGCCCGAGGAGGTCAAGAAGGCCTACCGCAAGCTCGCCCGCCAGTACCATCCCGACACGAACCCGGGGGACAAGAAGGCCGAGGAGCGCTTCAAGCAGATCTCCGAGGCCCACGACGTCCTCTCGGACCCGGACAAGCGCAAGGCGTACGACCGCGGGGCGCTCAACCCGTTCGGCGCGGGCGGCGCCGGCGGCGCGGGGCCGGACGTCGGCTCGTTCTCGGACATCCTCTCCGACCTGTTCGGCAACGCCACGGGCGGGGTGCGCGGGCGAGCGGGCGGCGGCGCGCGCACCAAGCCGGCGACGGAGAAGGGCCGCGACCTCGAGACCGAGGTCTCCCTCTCCTTCGACCAGGCCGTCGAGGGCGCTCAGCTCCCGGTCTCCGTGGCGACCCACTCGGCCTGCCCGACCTGCCGCGGGACGGGCGCCCGCCCGGGGACCCAGCCCGACGTCTGCCCGGTCTGCCAGGGCCGCGGCGTCGAGTCCGAGGGCCAGGGGCTGTTCTCGATCTCCCGCCCGTGCCACCGCTGCGGCGGCTCGGGGACGGTCATCGAGGACCCCTGCCCGACCTGCGCGGGGCAGGGCCGGATGCGCGAGGTCAAGAAGTACCGCGTCAACGTCCCGGCCGGGGTCAAGGACGGCTCGCGCATCCGCCTGGCCGGCAAGGGCGAGGCCGGGCTGCGCGGCGGCCCGTCCGGCGACCTCTACGTGGTCACCCGCGTGCGGGCCTCCGACGTCTTCATGGCCAAGGGCGACCACCTCGAGGTCGAGGTGCCGATCACGGTGGCCGAGGCCCTGCGCGGCGCCGATGTCGAGGTGCCGACCCTCAACGGCTCCAAGCGGCTGCGCGTCGCCCCGGGGACGAAGCACGGCACGGTGCAGCGGCTGCGCGGCGAGGGCCCGCCGCGGCTGGGCGCCCCCGGCCGCGGCGACATCCACTACCGCTTCGTCATCGAGGTCCCCACCGATCTCTCCGAGGAGCAGCGCCGCGCGGTCGACGCGCTCTCGGCGACGTTCAGCGCCAACCCCCGCGAGCGCATCCTGCGGGGGGTCACCTCGTCGGAGGGGACGGCGGCCTGATGGGCCTGCGGCGCGGCGGCCGGCAGGACTCATCCTCGGTGGACGCCGAGCGCGGGGTCTTCATGATCTCCGTCGCCGCCGAGCTCGCCGACATGCACCCGCAGACCCTGCGCATGTACGAGGCGCGCGGCCTGATCGAGCCCAAGCGCTCGCCCAAGGGCACCCGCCTCTACAGCCAGGCCGACGTCGAGCGGCTGCGGCGCATCCAGGAGATGACCGCCGAGATCGGGATGAACCTGGCCGGCGTCGAGCGGGTCTTCGAGCTCGAGGAGCAGCTCGGGCGCATGCAGCGCCGGGTCGACGCCCTCGAGCGCCGGGCCCAGCGCCTGGTGCAGGATATCGCCGAGCTCGAGGGGATCCGCGAGGAGGTGCGCGAGGAGGTCAAGGCCGAGCTCGTCCGCTACGAGCCGCCCCGCTCGCTCGAGCTCGTCCCCGTGCGGGTCGTCCGCCGCCGGCGGCCTGACTCGTAGTCCTAAGCAGGCGAGTTGACCTTTCTTATCGGCTTGAGCGGTAAGGTCGGTAAGGGAGCTAAGCTGTGCCCTGGTCCCCATCGGTCCGGTGATGTCGCCGCGAGAATGGGCGTGAAGGTCGAGAGCGTTGCACCGCGACGATCAGGGCTCATCCGAAAGGGCATGATCTATAGCCCCGCCCATGGAGACACGGCGTTCACCGTGCCCATGTTCGACGACTTCCTGCGTCGTCAAGACCCCTGAGTCGCGGACAGCGGACGCCCTTCGGCTGATCACCTCATCGGGTGACCCACCACCTCGGTGGTGACGACCGCCGTCGGCGGGGAGGACCTCGATCCCACTTCAGCGCGACCGAAGCTCGTTGCTCGAGAGCCGCCACTCCGTCCGCGAGGCGAAGACCTCGCCGGGGCGTAGCACCGTGCTCGGGAAGTCGGGCCGGTTGGGCGAGTCGGGGTGGTGCTGGGTCTCGAGCGCGATGCCGTCGCCCTGCCGGTAGGTCCGCCCTCCGGTTCCCGCGAGCGAGCCGTCGAGGAAGTTGCCGGTGTAGACCTGCAGCCCGGGCTCGGTCGTGTGGACCTCGAGCCGGCGTCCCGACGCCGGGTCGCGCAGCCGAGCGGCGAGGCGGAGGCCGTCCGGGCCGGGACCGCTCCGGTCGTCCGCGCCGTCGAGCACGTAGGCGTGATCGATCCCCCGGCCCACGGCGAGCTGCGCGTCGTCGGCGCGGGCGCGCGGGCCGATCGGCGCGGGTGATCGGAAGTCGAGTGGCGTGCCGGCCACGTCGGCGGGCGGGCCGGTGGGGATCGCGGTCGCGTCGACGGGGAGGTAGCGCCGCGCCCGCACCTCGAGCGTGTGCCCGTCCACGGTCCCGGATCCCTCGCCGGCCAGGTTGAACGAGGTGTGGTTGGTGAGGCTGACCACCGTCGGCGCGTCCGTGGTGGCCCGGTAGGCGATGCCCACCACGCCGCCCGGGCGCAGCTCGTAGGTGACGTCGACGGTCAGGGCGCCGGGATGGCCCTCCTCGCCGGCCGGGCTCGTGCGCCGCAGCCGGACCGCGTGCTCCGTGCGCTCGGCGACGTCCCACAGCCGGCGGTCGAAGCCGTGGGTCCCGCCGTGGAGGGCGTTCGGGCCGTCGTTGCGGGTCACCGCGTGCTCGCGGCCGTCGAGGGCGTAGCGCCCGCCGGCGATCCGGTTGGCGAAGCGCCCGATCGTGGCCCCGAAGTACGGTCCGGGGCTGTTGTGCTCCAGGTAGTCGCCCAGGCGCGCGAACCCCAGCACGACGTTGACCGCCCGCCCGCCGGCGTCGGGCATCTCGAGGCTCTGCGCGATCGCCCCGTAGCTCAGGACCCGCAGCCGCAGGCCGTCGCGGGCGAGGGTGTGGCGTACGACCGGCTCGCCGCCGGCCGTCGTGCCGAACGCCTCGGCCCTCGGCGTCGCGGCCTGCGGCTCGGACGGCACCGCCGCGACGATACCCGGGCGGCGCGGCGGTCGCGGCGTGGCCGTCGGTTCGGCGCCGGTGGGGTGGCGAACCCGTGCCTCCGCGCGCCGGTCTCCGGCAGTTGCCAAGTTGACAGGCAACTTGACATGTGAAACGGTGGCCCGCGGGATGAGCGAGGGACACGTCTTCACGGCGGTCGAGGCGAGCAAGCAGGTCGCCGTGCGGATCGGCGAGGCGATCCTCGCCGCCATCGAGTCCGGCGCCCTGCCGGTCGGCGCCCGCCTCCCCGGCGAGGTCGAGCTCGCCCGCCAGTTCGGCGTCAGCCGGCCGTCGATCCGCGAGGCGCTCGCCGCGCTGCAGTTCGCGGGCTACGTGGAGTCGCGCCGCGGGCGGGGCACCGTGGTCGTCTCGACCGACGGCGCCGGCCGGCCCTCCCGGGGTCCGCGCCTGGACGGCGGCGAGGATCTCATCGACCTCCTCGAGGCGCGCCTGGTGATCGAGCCACAGGTCGTGGCGATCGCCGCCGAGCGGCCGAACCGGGCCGCGCTCGACGCCGCCGCCGTCCTCCTCGAGGGCATGCGCATCGCGATCGGCGACCCGGTCTTCCACCCCACCACCGACCTGCAGATGCACCGGATGCTCTTCGCCGCCTGCCCGAACCGGCACCTGGCCGCCGAGGCCGACCGGCTGCTCGAGCTGATCGCCGAGCCGGCGCTGCAGGCCGCACGGGAACGCGCGTGGGCCACCGGCGAGCTGCCCCAGCTGTGGGCCGAGCAGCACGTCGCCATCTTCGACGCCATCGCCGCCGAGCGGCCCGCGACGGCGGCCGCGTCGGCCCGCGAGCACCTGGTCTCCGTCGGCGGGAACCTCGCCGCGGTGCTCGAGGACGACGCCCAGCGGCGCCGCCTGCGAGCGCTCCTGGCGGGACCGCTCGCCCATCCCCAAGGAGCCCCCTCCCCGTGAACCCCCGCTTCAGCCACCTCAGCCACCTCGAGTGCCCCGAGTGCCACTGGACGGGCGACTCCGCCGTCCTCGCCGGGCTCTGCCCGGTCGACGGCAAGCCGCTGCTGGCCCGGTACGACCTCGAGGCGCTCGGCGCGGAGGTGCGCCGGGAGGACATCGCGGCCCGCGCCTCGACGATGTGGCGCTACCACGAGCTCCTGCCCGTCCAGACCCCGGAGGCGATCGTCACGCTGGGCGAGATCGTCACCCCGCTGCTGGCCCTGCCGCGGCTGGGCACGGAGCTCGGCGTGCCCGGGCTGCTGCTCAAGGACGAGGGCCTCGTGCCCACGGGCTCCTTCAAGGCGCGCGGCGCGGCGACCGGGATCTCCCGCGCCGCCGAGCTGGGCGTCGAGCGGATCGCCATGCCGACCAACGGCAACGCCGGGGCGGCGTGGGCCCAGTACGCGGCCAAGGCGGGGATCGAGGCGCTGATCACCATGCCGGCGAGCGCCCCCGACATCAACCGCAAGGAGATCGCGGTCGCCGGGGCGCGGCTCTTCCTGGTCGACGGCCTGATCTCCGACGCCGGCAAGATGATCGCCGAGGCGGTGGCCGACGGCGACTGGGTCGACGTCGCCACGCTCAAGGAGCCCTACCGGATCGAGGGCAAGAAGACGATGGGGCTCGAGATCGTCGAGCAGCTCGGGTGGACGATGCCCGACGTCATCGTCTACCCGACCGGCGGCGGGGTCGGCCTGATCGGGATCCACAAGGCGCTGCTCGAGCTGCGCGAGCTCGGCTGGGTGACCGGGGATCTCCCGCGCCTGGTCGCCGTCCAGTCCACGGGCTGCGCGCCGGTGGTCAAGGCGTTCGACGCGGGCGCCCGCGCGTGCGAGCCCTGGCCCGACGCGCAGACGATCGCGTTCGGGATCACGGTGCCCAAGCCGCTGGGCGACTTCCTCGTGCTCGACGGCCTCTACGACACGGGCGGGATCGCCGTGGCGGTCACCGACGAGGAGCTGCTCGAGGACCTGGCGCTGTGCGCCCGGCTCGAGGGGCACTTCCTCAGCCCGGAGGGCGCCGCCACCCTCACCGCCGTCCGCCACCTGCGCGCCGACGGCTGGATCGCCGCCGACGAGCGGGTGGTCGTGCTCAATACGGGCTCGGGCCTCAAGTACCCGGAGACCGTCGCGGTCGACGTCCCCGTGCTCGCCCCGGGCACGCCGC
>CALMNS010000359.1 GCA_937871635.1 uncultured Solirubrobacter sp. | reverse complement strand
GCGGCGCCGACCACGCCGAGCAGCCCGATGGCGCCCAGCACGACGGGCACGAGCCACGCCGCCACGTCGAAGCCGCCCTGCGACGGCACGGCGAGGACGCGCGGGCCGTACTCGGCCTCGAGCGCGGCCTTGATCTCGTCCTTGCTGCGCCCCTGGTCGATCAGGCGCTGGATGAACCGGCGCTGCTCGTCGGCGACGGGCGCCTGGGCGACGTTGAGCGGCGTGCCGCACTCCGTGCACATGACCTCGTCCTCGACGTCCGGGAGGGTGGGGGCGGCCGCGAGGGCGGGCCCCGGGACGAGGCCGGCCAGGAGGAGGGCGAGCGCGGCGAGGAGGGCAGCGGCGCGGCGCACGGCTACACCGCGGGGCGCTCGTCGAGCAGCGGGGGCAGCGTCTCGTCGAGCCAGGCCTGGTCGACGGGGCCGATCCGCTTGGCGGCGACCCGCCCGCGCCGGTCGAGCACGTAGGTCTCCGGGTACTTCGGGGTCCCGTAGGCCCGGACGAGCTCGGCGTCGCGGTCGCGCAGGCTCGGGAAGCTGAGGTCGTAGCGGCGGACGAGCTCGAGCGCCGAGGAGGAGATGTCGCGCGTGTTGAGGCCGAGCACCGTCCCTCCCTCGGCCGCGATCCGCCGGTGGGTGCGCTCGAGCAGCGGCAGCTCGTCCTTGCAGGGATCGCACCAGGACGCCCAGACGTTGAGCACGACCACCTTGCCGCGGAAGTCGCCGACCGAGCGGGTCTCGCCGGGACGGCCGCCGAGCACCGCGAGCGCCGTGTCCGGCTCCGGCGCCGGGGCCCGCTCGCCTTCGGCGAGCGCCCGGGCGATCGTACGGTCCTCGCCGCGCTGGGCGAGGCCGTAGGCGAGCAGTCCGACCAGGGCGGCGGCGAGCACCACGACGACGGCGACGGGACCCTTGCGCATCGAGGACGAGGGTATCCCCACCCCGGCGCTCGCTCGCGCCGTTATGCTTCGGAGTCCTGCGGCAGTAGCTCAGTTGGTAGAGCATCAGCTTCCCAAGCTGAGGGTCGCGAGTTCGAGCCTCGTCTGCCGCTCTCAAGCTAGACTGCAGTTCGTCCGATGCGTTCACTCGGACGTACTACGTAAGTCAGACAGGAGGTCTACCGCCATGACCCAAGTCATGTGCCGAAGCTGCCTCCGGCTCTGGGACGCCTTCCGCGTCGTCCAGCGCAGCTCCTGCCCGTATTGCGGCGGGGCGCTGGAAGACCATTAGCGCGACCGAGTAGTCGGCGCCCGGCCCGCCGCCGAACCGAAGTCGGCGGGCCGCGGCGAAGCGGTGGCCGCTTCTACCAGGCCTGGTCGGCGCCGCAGCGCGGGCAGTCGACGGAGGCGGTGACCTCCGCCTTGAAGGCGTGACCGCACTGGCAGCGGTACAGCGCCTCGTCCTGCAGCAGCGCGCTTCGACGCGCACGCGAGTCGGCGGCCGACACCACGTGGCAGGGCTCTGCCTGGCGCTGCTCGGAGCGCTCGCGGCGCAGCGTGGGCTTGTGGGTGGTGAACTGCATCTGGAGTACCTAACGTCGGGGCGTACCAAAGGTTTCGGGATCGAACCTGTCCCTCCTTTAGTCGGCCCTTACCCAATTGCCTGAAGTGCGACCGCCAGCGCGCCACCGGTCGCGTCATACTGGAGGGGCATGGATCCGGCCCGCAAGCGCAAGCTCCGCTTCTCCGTCGCGCTGACCTGCGCGGTGCTGCTGGCGGGCGCGCTCATGTACACGAGCTTCGCCTCCTCCAGCGAGGCCCGGACGCCCTCCGAGCTCGCGCGAATGGCCGCCGCCGGCGAGACCTACCAGCTCACGGGCAAGGTGGAAGTCGGCTCCGTCGAGCGCCGCGGGGAGACGAGGATCTTCCGCGTGCAGGATCGCGAAGGCGGAACCTCGGTCCCCGTTTCCTACACGGGCGCCGTCCCCGACCCGTTCCGCGAGGGCCGCGAGGTGATCGTCGACGTCCGCAAGCAGGGCGCCACCTTCGTCGGCGAGCGCGACTCGCTGGTCACGAAGTGCCCCTCGAAGTTCTCGGCTGACGAGAACGCCTCCTAGTGGCCCCCTCCGGAAATACGCCACAGCTCCGGCGGCGCCTGGACGCGCCTGACGGCCGCCGCCGCCCGCCCACGTACCCCCGGTATGCAGCCGGGCAGCGGCGACCGCCAGCCACGCCCAGTCACGAGCCGGACCCGGGCCGTATATCCGGACGGAACCACTAGCCCACCCGCCGTGCCCACCGTCGGCCGCGCCTGCCTCCTGCTCGCCCTCGCCGTCGCGGTCTACGGGATCGGCGCCTCCCTCTACGGGGCCCGCGCCGGGCGCCGTGAGTGGGTCGACTCGGGGCGCCGCGCCGTCTACGCGGTGGCGGTCTCCCTCGGGCTCGCCTTCCTGCTGCTCGAGATCGCGTTCGTCCGCTCGGACTTCGAGTTCGCGCTGGTCGGCTCGCACTCCTCCACCACCACGCCGATCTTCTACCGCCTGACCGGCATGTGGTCCTCGCAGGAGGGATCGCTGCTGCTGTGGGCGACCCTGCTGGCCGCCTGGTCGTCGCTCATCCTCTTCCTCACCCGCCGCCGGCTGCGCGAGGTGGCGCCCTACGCGACCGCGGTGCTGCTCGGCTTCGCGGCGTTCTTCGTCTCGCTGATGGTCTTCCTCGAGACGCCGTTCGCCCAGGCCGCGCCTGTGCCGGCCGAGGGGGCCGGGCTCAACCCGCTCCTGCGCCACCCGAGCATGATGATCCACCCGCCGATGCTCTACTCGGGCTACACGCTGTTCGCGGTGCCGTTCGCGTTCGCGGTCGGGGCGCTGATCACGCGGCGGCTGGGGGCGGAGTGGATCCGCTCGACGCGCCCGTTCACCCTCGCCGCCTGGGGCTTCCTGGGCATCGGGATCATCCTCGGCGCGCGCTGGTCCTACACCGAGCTCGGTTGGGGGGGCTACTGGGCCTGGGACCCGGTGGAGAACGCCTCGCTGATGCCGTGGATCACCGGCACCGCCTTCCTGCACTCGGTGATGGTCCAGGAGAAGCGCGGGATGCTCAAGCTCTGGAACGTCTCCCTCGTGCTGGCCACCGGCATCCTCGCCATCCTCGGCACCTTCCTCGTCCGGTCGGGGATCCTCGAGTCGATCCACGCCTTCGGCGCGTCGACGCTGGGCACCCCGTTCCTGGTCCTGATCGGCACGCTGATCGCGGGTTCGGTGTGGCTCGTGGTCAGCCGCGCCCCCGACCTGCGCTCCGAGCACCGGCTCGACTCGATCTTCTCGCGCGAGTCGGTCTTCCTGCTCAACAACCTCGTGCTCGTCGGGATCTGCTTCGTCGTCTTCTGGGGGACCTTCTTCCCGCTCATCTCCGAGGCGGTCACCGGCACCCAGTCCTCGGTGGGCGCCCCCTGGTTCAACCGCTACATCGCGCCCCTGGTCATCGTCCTCGTGCTGCTCATGGGCGTCGGGCAGACGATCGCCTGGCGCCGGGCGACGCTCGCGGGCCTGCGGCGCACCATGCTGCGGCCGGCCCTCTTCGCGCTGGCGGTGCTCGTCGCGTTACTGGCCGGCGGAGTGACCCAGAAGCCGGCCGCGCTCGTGCTCTTCGTCTTCGCCGCCTTCGTGGTCGGGACGGTGGGGCAGGAGCTCTGGCGCGGCACGAAGGCCCGCCGCGCGATGTCCACCGACGGGCTGCCGATGGCCGTCGTCTCGCTCGTGCGCCGCAACCGGCGCCGCTACGGCGGCTACGTGGTGCACCTCGGCATCGCCCTCTTCTTCGTCGGGATCGCGGCCTCCTCGGCCTTCCAGTCGGCTCGCGACGTCCAGCTGCGCCCCGGCCAGAGCGCGACCATCGACGGCTACCAGGTGCGCTACGACCGGCCGACGGGCCGGGTGGTCCCCGCCCCGAACGGGCGGCTCGAGCGGATCGACCTCGGCGCGGAGATGACCGTCAGCCGCGGCGGGCGCGAGGTCGGCACGATGCGCAGCCGCCGCTCGTACTTCCCCTCCCAGTCGACCGAGTTCGGCCCGGTGTCGCGCTTCTTCGAGGGGGAGGCGACCAGCGAGGTCGCCCTCGACGCCGGCCTGCGGCGCGACCTGTGGACCGTCGTCTCTCCGGACATCAACGAGCTGCTGCCGCGTGTCGAGGAGGGGGACCGGGTGTTCACCCGCGCGATCGACTCCGACAGCCTGTCGCCCGAGGAGACCTCCGCCGCCCTCGGGGCGGCGGTCACCGGCCTGGCCCGCTCGTACACGGACTCGCCGCCGCCGGCGACGTTCCGCCTTATCGTCTCGCCGATGGTCACCTGGATCTGGCTCGGGGCCATCGTCACGTTCCTCGGCGGGCTGATCGCCATCTGGCCGGGTCCGAGCGGCGCGCCGCGCCGCGTCCGTGCCACCTACGCCGCCCGTGTGGCGCGGGACGTCCGGGAGCCGCGGCCGACCCCTGAGCCGCGGCCGACCCCTGGTCACCGCGGCCGGGCG
>CALMNS010000358.1 GCA_937871635.1 uncultured Solirubrobacter sp. | reverse complement strand
GCTCGACGCCCGCGAGCTCGCCCGCGACCTCGGCTCGCAGGCGGCGCTCGGCCTCGAGCTCGAGCCGGGCGCGGAGGAGGACACGACCTTCCGTTACCGGGCCGACCTCGAGGCGGGCCGGATCGCCTTCGCCGACTCCTCCCGCGGCATCCCGCCGACCTTCCAGCGGCTCGCGGCGTTCACCCGCGAGGTCGCCAAGGCCGTCTGCGGGCGGCCGCGCTGAGCCCGGCGCGCGCTCAGCCCGACGGGAAGCGGACCTTGCCGTTGGAGCGCGCCCGGGCCTGGGCGCGCTCGACGAAGTCCAGCCGCTTGATCGCGGCACGGAAGAGCTTGGTCACGAGCTTGAGGCGGGCGGTCTCCGAGCGGAGGTCGAGCAGGCCCTGCTTGGCGTCGAGCCCGAACTCGACGGTGGCGGCCATCTCGTAGGCGCTCATCGTCTCGATCTCGTCCTGGTCGGGCGTCTTGTCCGTGGCCTGCTCGACGAGCTCGGCGTAGGCCACGCGCGCCTCGGCCTGGCTCACCTCGTCGACCTCCTCGTCCTCGTCCTCCTCGAGGAACTCGACCGTGGCCGCCGGGTAGGGCAGGTCGTCCTGGCGCGCGTCGACGCGGAAGACGCGGGTGCCGCGGGCGATGAGGTTGATGCGGCCGTCGTCCATCGTCTCGAGGATCTCGGTGATCTCGCAGGCGCAGCCGACCTCGCGCAGGCCGTCGTCGGAGACCCAGACGATCCCGAACTCCGACTCGTCGGCCAGGCAGCGGCCGATCATCGTCTTGAAGCGCTCCTCGAAGATGTGCAGCGGCACGAGCTCTCCGGGCAGCGCGACGAGGCCGAGCGGGAAGAGCGGGAAGTCGCGCACGAGCTCCATCGGCGGAGTGTAGGAGCGGTGACCCGGCCGCCCGCCCGGCTCGTAGTCCGGCGAGATGCCCGATTGTGCCCTCGTCTGGTTCCGCCGTGACCTCCGCATCCACGACAACCCGGCGCTCAGCGTCGCGCGGGGCGCGCACGAGGAGGTCGTGCCGGTCTTCGTCCTCGACCGGCGGCTGATCGCGGGCGCGTACCCGAGCGGCGCGCGGACGGCGTTCCTGCTCGAGTCGCTCGAGGAGCTCCGCGACGCGCTGCGCGCCCGCGGCGGCGACCTCGTCGTCCGCGAGGGGCGGCCTGAGGAGGAGCTGCCGCGGCTCGTGCAGGCCACCGGGGCGCGCCACCTCTACTTCGCCAAGGACGTCACGCCGTTCGCCACCGGGCGCGACCGGCGCGTCGCCG
>CALMNS010000357.1 GCA_937871635.1 uncultured Solirubrobacter sp. | reverse complement strand
GAGGACGTGCGCTTCGCCGAACGGCACCGAGAACGTCTGCACCCGATCCGGGTGCTTGTGCAGCAGGAAGCCCAGATCCGTGGCCGGGCGATGCGTCGTCGTGATCGTGAGGAGCACTACCGGGCACCCGACCGCAATCCGCGGCACCCGATCTCGCCCGTGTCGCACCCGATCTCGCCCGTGTCGCAGCAGATCCGGCTCATGAAGAGCCGGATCCGCGGGTCCGTCCTGAGTGTCAGTTGAACCTGATCCAGTGGAGACGCCGGGAGTTGAACCCGGGTCCGCGATCGCGTAAGGAGTGGCTTCTACGAGCGTATCCGGCGCTCTGATCTCGCCCTTCGCTCGCCACGCCGGCGGGGTTGCGAAGGGCCAACCTCCTGAGAATTTCCCCTCGATCGGCAGAGGTGGGCCTCACGAGGGTGATCCCGCTATTTGAGTCCGGCGATCCCCGCCGCGGGCAGCGGGGGCCGAACGCTCAGGTCCTAGGGGTTAGCTAGGCCGCGAGCTGGAAGTCGTGAGACTTCGCACTTATTGGTTTCCCGGAGTGTTTAACGAGGCCGACCGGGGTCCTCGACTCGCCACCACCCCCACGAACCGACCACGTCGAAGCCTGTCGTCCCCAGGAGTGCCTACGCGAGTGAGTATAGACGCGCGGGGCCCGCTGGCCGAGCTCGCGTCGGGGTCCGGATCGCCTTACGAGTCGGTGACGATCGCGCCGCGCCCTTGCGCACGGGGGGACCGGTTGGTGGTGTCAGCCTATGCACATCATCGTCCTGGCCGACCAGACCTGCCCGTGCCCGGCCCTCCACGCCTTCGTCCACGATCAGCTCGCCGAACGGCCGTCCGAGGTCACGGTGGTCGCCCCCGCCCTCAACAGCTCGAAGCTCGCGCACTGGGTGTCGGACTCCGACGAGGCGCTCCAGGACGCTGAGCTGCGCCTCGCGCAGGCCATCGACGGGCTCAAGGCCGACGGCGTGGCGGTCCGTGGCCAGGTCGGCGACGCCTCGCCGATGACCGCGCTGGAGGACGCGCTCTCCGTGATCGACGCCGACGCGGTGGTCCTCTCGACCTTCCCGGCCGGGAAGTCCCACTGGCTCGAGAAGGGGCTCGTCGAGGAGGCGACGACCCGCCTGGACGTCCCCGTCCACCACTTCGTCACCGAGTACGGTCTCGAACACGCCCGGCAGGAGGCGACCACCGGCTGAGGAGGAGAGGGATGGGAACCGTCGGAGGATCGATCGGCCGCGGCGTCGCCGCCGGCCTGGCGGGCAGCGTGGTGATGACGGCGTTCCAGCGCTTCGTGGAGATGCCGCTCAGCGGGCGCGCGGAGAGCTATCAGCCCGCCGAGCTGGTGGAGAAGATCAGCGGCGCACGACCCGGAGAGCCGAACCGGCGACGGCTCAACTACGCCGCGCACTTCGGCGTCGGTGCGGCCTGGGGCGCGGCGCACGGCGTCGCGGCGCGCGCTGGGGGCGGCGCGACGAGGACCGTCGCGGCGGTCTTCGGGGTGCTCTGGCCCGCCGACGTGACCTCGATGAGCCTCCTGGGGCTGGGCGAGCCGCCGTGGCGCTGGTCCCGACGCGAGCTCGCGGTCGATGTCGCCGACAAGCTCGTCCTCGCCGTGGCGACCGGCGCGGCCTACGAGGCGCTCAGCCGCCGCGGCTGAGCCGCCCCAGGCCCGTCGCCACCAGGCGCCGGGTGGCGATCACGCCGACGACGGTGGCCAGGCCCGTGAAGGTCATCGTCGCACCGAGCCGCAGGAGCCCGGCGGCGAGCAGGAACTCGAGGGCCAGGATGACCGAGCGCGCGAACACCGGGGCCGCGTCCGACGGGGCGACGGCGGCGCGCACAAGGCCGGAGAGCAGGATCACCGCCCCGGCCGCCGTGGCCAGCGGAGCCAGCGCGGCCACCGCTCAGCGCCCGCCGGGCATCGGCTCGGGCCGGCCGGAGTCGCGCATCGCGTCGAGGTCGCGGGTCAGGAAGTAATTGAGCAGCGTCCGGATCGCGGCGATCGCGCCGAGGCGCCCGATCTCCTCGAAGCTCGGCGACACCGCCGTGCAGAGGATGTCGGCGCCGAGCTGGAACTCGAGGCCGAGCGCGAGGAAGCGGGCCAGGCGGAGCCGCAGCTCCTCGTAGGAGCTCGAGTGCAGCCGCAGCTCGGAGGCGATCCAGAACGCGAACGTCACCGCCACCCCGACGACGATCACCATCGCGCCGACGGCCTCGACCAGCGGGATCGCGGCGTCGACCGCCTCGCGGACCGCCTCCTCCATCAGCGCGGCAGACTCCGGATGCGGACGTGCAGATGATCCTCGTGGCCGCCGATCGGCTCGAGGACCCCGCCCCGCAGGCCGAGCCCGGGACTGACGTAGACGAGCGCCGCGCCGGCGCGGGCGAAGCGTCGCACGAGCGAGCGGCTCAGGGCGCGATCGGCGTCGGCGAGGGAGCCCGGC
>CALMNS010000356.1 GCA_937871635.1 uncultured Solirubrobacter sp. | reverse complement strand
TCAGAGGCGGGCAGGACCCGGACCGCGCCCAGACCGAGCGACCGCGTCAGGGCGGCCAGCGCGTCGGTGAGCCGCTCGCCGGCGGCCAGCCGGCGCGCGCGGTCGATCCCGATGGCCAGGTCGCGGTCGCCCAGGGCGAACCAGACGTCCGCGCCGAGCTCGCGCAGCCCGTCCATCGTGTGGAACGTGTCGCCCTCGAGGCCCCAGCCCCGGGCGTCGATCCGGTCGGCGAGCCAGAAGGCCACCAGGTCGGGATCCGGCGAGACGTGGGCGCCGTGGACCTCGACGTCGTCGCCCGTGTTGGCCACCACCACGAGGTCGTCGCCGGCCACGTCGAGCATGCCGCGCGCGAGCTTCGCTCCGCCCGTTCCGCCGGCGAGGACGACGACGGGGGCGGCGGGGAGGGCGACGGGGGGCACGGGCACGAGAGGTTAGGGTCCGGCGGCATGAGACTCGAGGGGAAGGTCGCGCTGGTCACCGGGGGCGCCTCAGGCATCGGGGCGGCGACCGCGCGACGGCTCGCGGCGGAGGGGGCGCGGGTGGCGGTGGCCGACGTGCAGGAGGAGGCCGCGCGCGCGGTGGCGGGCGAGGTCGACGGCGCCGCGGTGGTCATGGACGTCACCGACACGGCGTCGATCGGCGCGGGCCTCCGGGCCGCGGTCGACGCGCTCGGCGGGCCGGTCGACGTGCTCGTCAACAACGCCGGGACCGACCGCTTCGCCTTCTTCGTCCACACGGACGAGGCGCTGTGGGACTTCGTCCTCGCGGTGAACCTCCGGGGCGTGATCGCGGTGACGCACGCGGTGCTCCCGAGCATGCACGAGCGCGGCGGCGTGATCGTCAACGTGGCCTCCGAGGCCGGCCGGGTCGGCTCGCAGGGGTCCGTGATCTACTCGAGCGCCAAGGCCGGCGTCATCGGCTTCACCCGGGCGATCGCCCGCGAGTCGGCGCGCTACCGGGTGCGCTGCAACGCGGTCGCGCCGGGGCCGGTCGAGACGCCGCTGCTCAACGCCGCGGCGGAGACCCTCGGCGAGATCGGCGTGCGGCTCAAGCAGGGGATGATCGACTCGACGGCGATGGGCCGCTCCGGCGAGCCCGAGGAAGTCGCGTCGGTGATCGCCTTCCTCGCCTCAGACGACGCGTCGTTCGTCACCGGGCAGACCGTCAACGTCTCCGGTGGCCTCTCTATGGCGTAGTTATTACGCGCACCGTGTAGTAGATGGTACGCTCTGCGTGTGCTGAACCCGTTCGTCTACGACCGGCCGATCGCACCGGCGGACATGGTGGCCCGCGAAGCCGAGGCCGCGCTCCTGCACGAGACGATCGAGAACGGGACCAACGCGACGCTCGCCGCCCCGCGCCGGTTCGGCAAGACGAGCCTGATCGGCGCGGCGTTCGAGCGTGCCGACCGCGAGCTCGGGATGGCCACGGCGGCGGTGGACTGCTACGGCGTCCTCACCCGCGAGGACTTCGCCGCCCGCCTGGCCACCGCCTACCGCACCCTCCCGGGCGGGTTCACCCGCCGCGTGGCCCGGCTCAACGAGGAGGCGACGATGGGGGCGCAGGTCGCGGGCACCGGCGCGACGCTGGGCCGCAAGCGCACGCCGCTGAGCGTCGAGGAGCCGATCATCGAGCTCCTCGACCTCCCGCTCAAGGTGCTCAAGAAGACGGGTCAGCGCACGGTCGTCGCCTTCGACGAGTTCCAGTCCGTGCTCGACGTCCCCGGGCTCGACGGCCTGATCCGGAGCCGGATCCAGCATCACGGCAAGGCGGGGACGTACGTCTTCGCGGGATCGGAGCCCTCGCTGCTGCACTCGCTCTTCGTCGACCGCGGGCGCCCGCTCTACGGGCAGGCCCGCATCATGCAGCTCGGACGCCTGCCGCTGCGCGCCGCGTTCAGCGCCGTCGCGGACCGCTTCGAGGCGACGCACCGGGAGGTCGAGCCCCGGGTGCTCAGCCGGCTCGTGGAGCTCGGCGCCGGGCATCCGCAGCGGACGATGCTCCTGGCCAGCGCCCTCTGGGACGCAACCCCGGCGCGCGGGGAGGCGGACGACGAGGTCTGGGACGCGGCGCTCGCCGGCACCCTGGCCTGGCTCGGCACGGAGTTCGAGGTGATGTGGACCTCGTGGTCGTCGACCGAGCGGCGCGTCCTCGCCGCGCTGGCGGACGACCTGTCGCCCCTCTCCAAGGACGGGCGACGGGTCGGCCTCAAGCACGCGAGCTCGGCGCAGCGCCCCGTCGCGGGCCTGCTCCGGCGCGGCGTGCTGGAGGGGCGCGGCGCCGACCTGCGTATCGTCGACCCAATGCTGGCCCTGTGGATCTCCCAGCTGCGAGCGAAGTAGGGTCAGCTCCGGTGAGCGGCGAGCGCGTCGACATCCGGGAGGTCGGGCCACGCGACGGCTTCCAGAACGAGCCGGAGATCATCGCCACCGAGGACAAGGTCCGGCTCATCGACGCGCTGGCCCGGACGGGGCTGCGCCGGCTCGAGGTGACGAGCTTCGTGCGCGCCGACGTCATCCTCCAGCTCGCCGACGCGGCCGAGGTGCTCGAGGCGATCGACCCGCCCGAGGACGTCTCGCTCTCCGTGCTCGTCCCGAACGAGCGCGGGCTCGACGCCGCCCTCGCCCACCGGGAGCGTTTCGACGAGGTCAACGTCTTCCTGAGCGCCACCGAGTCGCACAACCGCGCCAACGTCAACCGCTCGGTGGAGGAGTCCCTGCGCGGGCTCGAGCGGGTGCTCGGCCGGGCGCGGGGCGAGGGGCTGCGCTGCGAAGGGGTCATCTCGGTGGCCTTCGGCTGCCCCTACGAGGGCCGCGTCGCGCCCGAGCACGTCTTCGCGATCGCCCGGCGGCTGATCGACGCCGGCGCGCAGGAGATCGGCTTCGGGGACACGACGGGGATGGCCAACCCGGCGCAGGTGGGCGGGTACTTCCCGGCCGCGCGGGCGGCGCTCGGCGACGCGGTGCAGCTCACCGCGCACTTCCACAACACCCGCGGGCAGGGCCTCGCCAACGTCTTCGCCGCCTACGAGGCGGGGGTGCGGTCGTTCGAGTCGAGCTTCGGCGAGCTCGGCGGCTGTCCCGTCCCGAAGGGCGCCACGGGCAACGTCGCGACGGAGGACGTCGTGTCGATGCTGCACGAGATGGGGGTGGCGACCGGGGTCGACCTCCCCGCGCTGCTCGCCGCGGCGCGGGCGGCGCAGGCCGTGCTCGGGCGCCCGCTGGGCTCGCACCTCCTCACGGCGGGCCCGGTGGACTGGGGCGGGTCCTGAGCGTCCTGCCGCGGCGCGGATCACCGCGCTGACAACCCTCCGAAACTGGACCCCTGCCGCGCCAGAAGGACCGCGGCGCGCCCGTTGCCTGGGATGTCCGTCCTATCCCCAGGCTCGGACTGAAGAGAACCGGCGCCCGGTGTTCAGCGACCGCTGAACTCGGGCTGCCGGCGCTCTTTGGCGGCGGCGGCGCCCTCGACGAAGTCGGCCGACCGCGCGCAGATCTCCTGCATCGCGACCTCGAGCTCGAGCGTCGTGCTCAGCGCCGGGCGGGCGCTGGCGTCCATGACCCGCTTGGCCAGCCCCACCGCGACCGGGGCGCAGGCCAGCAGCTCGCCCACGAGCGCGTCGACCCCCTCGTCGAGACCCTCCGGCGGCGCCACCCGGTTGACCAGCCCGATGCGCTCGGCCTCCTCGGCGCCGATCAGCTTCCCGGTCATCACGAGCTCCTTGGCCCGCCCGAGCCCGACGACGGCGGGCAGCCGCGAGGAGCCTCCCACGTCGGGGATCAGGCCGATCCGCGTCTCGGGCATCCCGATGACCGCGTCGGCGGCCATCACCCGCAGGTCGCAGGCCAGCGCGAGCTCCATCGCCCCGCCGACGCAGGCGCCGTGGATCACGCAGACCACCGGCTTGGTCATCTCCTCCGCGCGGTTCCAGGCCTCGAGGCACGCGCGCCGGAACGGGCGCAGGTCGGCGGGGTCGCCGGCGAGGTCGTTGAGCGCGCCGATGTCCATCCCGGAGGAGAACATGGGCCCCTCGCCGCGCAGGACGACGCAGTGCACCGTCGGGGCGTCCGCGGCGGCGCGAAGCGCCTCGCCGACCGCGAGGACGAGCTCGGCGTTGAACGCGTTGCGCTTCTGCGGACGGTTGAGGACGACGTGGCGCACGGCGCCGTGGTCCTCGGTCGCGACGAGGGAGGAGGCCATGCCGCGGACCCTATTAGGCTGCCGCCGATGATCGAGATCACCGAGGTGGGCGTCCGCGGCGCGGGCCTCCGGGGCCACGGCATCGCGGGGCGGGCCTCGCCGCACCCGGGCGTCTGAGGCCGCGTGGAGCTCCTCCGTCCGCCCGCGCACCGCGGGCCGCTGATCGCCGCGGGCGCCGTCGTGCTGGCCACGGGGATCCTCCTGTCGCAGCTGCGGCTCGAGGACCCCGTCGGCGACGGGGTCCACCTGCTCTACGCCGCGCTCGCCGCGGCGCTGATCGGCGGGCTGGGGATGCAGGCGCGGGCCGAGCCGGCGGGTCCGGCGGCGTACCAGTCCGTGCTCCTGGTCACCGGGCTCGTCCTGCTCGCCGTCGTGCTCGCGCGGCTCGCCGACGTCCTCGGCGCGGGGGACGCGGGCTACCCGGCCGGAGCGATCGTCTGGACGTCGCTCGTCTTCGCCGCCGTCGCGATCGTGCCGGCCCTGCGCGCGCGGTCGGCGATCTGCGGCTTCCTCGCCGCGCTGGCCGCCGTCGTCGCGGTGCTCAACGCGGTCGAGTGGCTCTTCGACCCGGGCACCGGCACGCCGTTCCGCGCGCTGCTGGCCGTCATGGCGCTCGGCCTCGTCCTGCTCTCTCTCGTCCTGCGCGGCGGGCGCTACCGGGGCAGCGTGCTCTTGGTCGACCTCGCCGGCCTGCTGATCCTCGCCCTCGGGGTCTCCTTCGTCGGGGTCCTGGGACTCGCCGGGATCGTCGGCGTCGCCGGGTTCGAGCGCGACCCCACCGGCACGGGGTGGGAGCTGATCCTCCTCGTGGCCGCCTGCGGGCTGATCGCCTTCGGCGCGGTCGACCGCCAGCCCGGCCCGGCCGTCATCGGCGTGGCGGTCCTGGCCGTCTTCGTCGTCCTCACCGTGGTCACCGCCGACGGGTCGGAGAGCCTCCTGTACTGGCCGATCCTGCTCCTCCTCCTCGGCGGCGGGGTGATGGCCGCCGGGCTGCGCCCGCGCGAGGCCCTGCCGCCCGAGCCGCGCGCCTACCCGAGCGGCGAGCGCCCGCTCGCCTCCCGCACGGACGCCGACGAGACCGTCGTGGCCGTGCGGGTCGAGGACTGAGCGGCGGCGGGACCGGTGGAGCCATGACGGCGAAGCGCGGTGTCGTCTTTCTGCTCGAGGAGACCGACTTCAGTGAAGAAGCCGCACTGCTCACCGGCAGGTTCTCGGGCCACCACCAGCTCGACGACGAGCTAGGCGACAGGATCGACGATGCTCCCCCAGAGGTCGCCATCGCGTGGGCGCGTGACCGCGCCGACCAGGTCTGGATTCGCCTTGCTGACGACGACGTCCGGTACTGGGCCGGAGTGCCCGGCGATGCGGCAAGCCCGCGCTGGCCTCCGCCGCAGCCGCTGCGGCCACGCAGGCGGCCAGGCGAGGAGTGGCGGGATCGGTGTCCGAGCGATCCGCCGACCACGTGGTTCGTCCTCGTCGATCTGTCACCGCCGTTCGAGGACCCCCGGCCCGATTGGGACGCCGTGGTCAAGGAGATCGCGACGCGGTCCGGCGCGAAACACTTCAGGAGCGCGACGCTCGTCGTCCCGGAGTCGGAATCCTTCGGCTATGTGCCGGCAGTCCTCCAGGTGCCCGATTCCCTTCGGATGGCGCTCCTGTCCGGCGCCGAGCCCGACGCCGACCTCGACGGATACGACCTGACCGGCTACCAGCTCGAGCTTCACGTCGAAGCATCCACCGCCGACGAGGCGATGCGCGACGCGGTCAGGCTCTGCGACGCACCTCGCCGCTGGGCGGTGGTCGCGTGGACGTACCCGCTCGATCAGCACAAGGAGCCAGGAGCCTGAGGGGCAGTCGACGCCCAAGTCGCCGGGGAGCGACCCTCAGCCGTTGATCAGCCGCATGCTCGTCTCGTCGTAGCGGTCGCCCGCCGGCTCGGGCAGCGCCTCCTCGATCCGCGCCCGCTCGTCGTCGGTCAAGGTGATCTCGGCCGCGGCGACGTTCTCCTCGAGGTAGGCGACGCGCTTGGTGCCGGGGATGGGGACGGCGTGCTCCTCGCGGGCCAGCACCCAGGCCAGCGCGAGCTGCCCCGGGGTGACGCCCTTCTCCGTCGCGATCTCCTCGACGCGCGCGACCACCTCGAGGTTGCGGTCGAAGTTCTCGCCCATGAAGCGGGGCGAGCGGCGGCGGAAGTCGTCGGGGTCGAGGTCGTCGAGCGAGCGGATCCGCCCCGAGAGGAACCCGCGGCCGAGCGGGGAGTAGGGGACGAGCCCGATGCCGAGCTCGCGCAGGGTCGGGATGATCTCGTCCTCGATGTCGCGCGACCACAGCGAGTACTCCGACTGCACCGCGGTGATCGGGTGCACCGCGTGGGCACGGCGGATCGTCTCCGCGCTCGCCTCGCTCAGCCCGAGGTGGCGCACCTCCGCTTCGCACGCTCGCGCTCTAGGAACCATGCTCGGCCATGGCGCCCACGGTCTCCTCGATCGGCGTCGCCGGATCCACCCGGTGCTGGTAGTAGAGGTCGACATGGTCGACGCCCAGCCGCTCGAGCGAGCCGTCGATCGCCGTGCGCACGTAGTCGGGCGTCCCGCGGACCGAGCGAGCGCGCGGGTTGTCGGGGTCGCGGACGAACCCGAACTTCGTGGCCAGGAAGACCGAGTCGCGGCGGCCGGCGATCGCCCGGCCGACAAGCTGCTCGTTCGTGTACGGCCCGTACATGTCGGCCGTGTCGAGCAGGGTGACGCCGAGCTCGAGCGCCCGGTGGATCGTGCGGATCGACTCGGCGTCGTCGCGCGCGCCGTAGAAGTCCGACATCCCCATGCAGCCCAGGCCGAGGGCGGAGACGGTGGGGCCGTTGGGACCCAGGGTGCGTGTCTGCATGGGAGGTAGGGTCCCCGCCCGTGAACGACGTCGAACAGGCGAACGAGCGGGCGTACGCCGGAGGGCCCGCGCGGCACCACGACAAGGCCCGCGAGCAGGGCAAGCTCCCCGTGCGCGACCGGGTCGCCCGGCTGCTCGACCCGGGGTCCTTCGCCGAGGACGCGCTGCTGGCCAACTGGGAGGAGGACGGCCTGGGCGCGGACGGGGTGGTGACCGGGATGGGACGGATCGCCGGCCGGCCCGTCGCGCTGATGGCCAACGACCCGACGGTGAAGGCCGGCTCCTGGGGGCCCAAGACGGTCGAGAAGATCCTGCGGATCCAGGAGCTCGCGCTCTCGCACCGGGTCCCGATGGTCTACCTCGTCGACTCGGCCGGCGCCCGGATCACCGACCAGGTGCAGATGTTCCCCGGCCGCCGTCACGCGGGGCGGATCTTCAACAACGAGGTCGCCCTCTCCGGCGCGGTGCCCCAGGTCTGCGTGCTCTTCGGGCCCAGCGCGGCGGGCGGCGCCTACATCCCCGCGTTCTGCGACGTGGTGATCATGCGCGACGGCAACGCGTCGATGTACCTCGGATCGCCGCGGATGGCCGAGATGGTCATCGGCGAGACGGTGACCCTCGAGGAGATGGGCGGCGCCCGGATGCATACGGGGGTCAGCGGCTGCGGGCACTTCCTGGTCAAGTCCGACGAGGAGGGCATCGAGCTCGCCCAGCGCTACCTGTCCTACTTCCCGACCCGCTGGGACGAGGCCCCGCCGTCCGCCCCGGCGGCGGAGCCCGCGGCCGGCGCACCCGCCCTGCGCGACCTCATCCCCGACGACGAGAACAAGCCGTGGGACGTGCGGGCGGGGATTGAGGCGCTCGTGGACGCGGGGTCGTTCCTCGAGGTCCACCAGCGCTGGGCGAAGGAGATCGTCGTCGGCTACGCCCGGCTCGACGGTCGGGTGGTCGGGATCGTGGCCAACCAGCCCAAGTTCAAGGGCGGCGTGCTCTTCGTCGACTCGGCCGACAAGGCGGCCCGCTTCGTGGAGACTTGCGACGCGTTCGGGATCCCGCTGCTGTTCCTGGCTGACGTGCCCGGGTTCATGATCGGGACCGCCGTGGAGCGCCAGGGGATCATCCGGCACGGCGCCAAGCTGATCGCCGCGATCTCCGAGGCCACCGTGCCGAAGCTCTGCGTCGTGCTGCGCAAGGCCTACGGCGCCGGCCTCTACGCCATGGCCGGGCCGGCCTTCGCGCCCGACGCCACCCTCGCCCTCCCGAGCGCCAAGATCGCCGTCATGGGCCCGAGCGCGGCGGTCAACGCCGTCTTCTACAACCAGCTCGCGGCGATCGAGGACGAGGACGAGCGGGCGGCCCGGCGGGCAGAGCTCATGGCCGAGTACGCCGAGGGCGTCGACCTCCTGCACCTGGCGTCCGAGCTGGTGGTCGACGCGGTGATCGCGCCCGAGCACCTGCGGGCGGAGCTCGTGCGCCGGCTCGCGCTCTACGCCGGCCGCGACCGTCCCGCCCCGCGCAAGCGCCACGGCATCACCCCGGTTTAGACCGGCTCACGCGTGCTCGACACCGCCGTCCGCGCCCGGCTGCTCCCGGCGCTCGAGGGGGCCGGGCGGGCCGCGGC
>CALMNS010000355.1 GCA_937871635.1 uncultured Solirubrobacter sp. | reverse complement strand
GCCTCGACCAGCGCGTCGCCCTCAGGACCCGTCTCAGCGTCCTCGCCCAGGAACTCGGGCTCGCCGGGGAGCATGCCCGTGTCGTAGACCGGGATGTGCGGCGCGGGCGGGATCACCGCCGGCTCGGGCTCGGCCACCGACGCGGGTGCCGCCTCGTCGCGCAGGGCGCCGACGTTCGCCTGGAGCGCCTGGAGCTCCCCGTCCAGGCGGGACGCGCCCGAGCGGACCGCCTCGAGCATCGTCCGGAACTCGGACTCGACCGCGTCGGCGCGCTCGAGCATCGCCGCCGTCATCGCGGAGAGCTTCTCCAGGTACTGGCGTGCCTCGAACTCGGCCTCGCGCCGGATTACCTGGGCGCTCTGGTCGGCGGCCTCGACGATGAGGCGAACCTGATCGGAGGCGGCGGTGGCGAGGGACTCCGGCCGGGTCGAGCGGGCGGCCGAGTCCCGCAGGGCGTCGACCTCGTCGGCCAGCCTGGACAGGTGCTCGTCGACCGCGCCGGTCTCGTAGCCCCGGCGGCCGACGGGGAAGTCCCGCTTCTCGATCGACTGACGGTCCAGGGCCACGCGGCTCTGAAGCCTAGTGACCGTCCTCGGCCACTGGTCGGCCACTGGTCGGCGGCGGGAGGCGGGCGCGGCGGGCGGTACGGCCGCGCCATCACGTAGCGTGCGTGCCCATGGACGCTCCCGCGATCGTCGCCCAGGGACTCGAGAAGTCCTACGGCAAGGTCAGGGCGCTCGCCGGCGTCGACCTGAGCGTGCCGGCCGGCACGGTCCTCGGCCTGCTCGGGCCGAACGGCGCCGGGAAGACGACGGCGGTCCGGATCCTGGCCACGCTGCTCAAGCCGGACCGCGGCTCGGCGCAGGTCGCCGGCTTCGACGTCGTCGAGCAGGCCGCCGAGCTGCGGGCCAGGATCGGCCTCGCCGGCCAGTACGCCGCCGTCGACGAGAACCTCACGGGCCGCGAGAACCTGGTGATGGTCGGCCGGCTCTACCACCTCGGGCGTCCCGAGGCCCGCCGGCGGGCCACCGAGCTGCTCGACCGCTTCGAGCTCGCCGACGCCGGCGGCCGGCCCGTGAAGACGTACTCGGGCGGCATGCGACGCCGGCTGGACCTCGCCGCCGCGCTCGTCGCCGACCCGCCGGTGCTCTTCCTCGACGAGCCGACCACGGGCCTCGACCCGCGGAGCCGCCTCGCCCTCTGGGAGACGATCGAGGCGCGGGTGGCCGAGGGCACCACGGTCCTGCTGACCACCCAGTACCTCGACGAGGCCGACCGGCTGGCCGACCGCATCGCGGTCATCGACCACGGGACGGTGATCGCCGAGGGCACGTCGGACGACCTCAAGGACCGGGTGGGCGGCGAGCGGCTCGAGGTGACGCTGGCCGAGGACGAGGATCCCGAGCGCGCGATCGGGGCGCTCGCGCCGATCGCGGCCGACGGTGAGCGACCCGCCGCCGTCGACCACGTCGTGCGCCTCACCGTCACGGGGCGCGGCGGCACCATCGCCGGAGCGGTGCGCCAGCTCGACGCCCAGGGCATCGAGATCGCCGACATCGCCCTGCGCCGCCCCACCCTCGACGACGTCTTCCTCACCCTCACCGGGCGGGCGGCCGAGCCCGCACCCGACGGCGACGGCGACGCGGGCTGAGCCGCCGGTGCCGCCCCGGCTTCGACCTCCTCCGGCTCAGCAATGGCCGAGGACGTTGAGGACCTTGCCGGTCGGATCGCGCACGAAGAAGCGGCGGACGCCCCACGGCTCGTCGGTCAGCGGATGGAGGATCTCGCAACCCCGGCGCTGCGCGGCGGCGTAGGCCCCGTCGACATCGTCGACCTCGACCGAGACGTCGGGCTGCACCGGCGCGGTCGCGTCGCGCCGCAGCACGCTGATCTGCGCCGCCGGGTTGTCCGGCGCGGCGAAGGTCACGACCCAGCCCAGGTCCATAACCAGCTCGAGGCCGAGCACCTCGGCGTAGAAGCCCGCGCCGGCCGTCGGGTCCTGCGCCTGGAAGTCGGGCACGATCCGCTTGACCGCCATCGCCCGCAGGATCGCGCGCCGCCCGGCGGAAACCCGCCACGCCGCCCGGGACCCGCCTAGAGCAACCCGTCCCGCTCGAGCCCGGCGCGGACCCGGGCGAGGCGGACGGGGTCGATCCCGGCCGGCGGCGGGCCGCCGTGCAGCCGGGCGGCGACGAGCCGGCCGCGCAGCCAGCGGTCCGTGTCCTCGAAGCGCTCGGGCACCTGGCGGGCGGGCGCGGGGTCCGTCCCGTCCCAGGCGCAGCTCGGCGCGACGG
>CALMNS010000354.1 GCA_937871635.1 uncultured Solirubrobacter sp. | reverse complement strand
CTCCAGGGCCTGGCGCTCGGGGCGGGTGGCGCGACCTTCACGTCGGCGTGCGTCGCGTCCGACGACGCCGAGCCGGGCACGCCGCCCGACTGCCGGCTCGTCCGCACGACGCTGCGGTGGCGCCCGGCCGGCTCGCGCTGAGGAGAGCGCGCGGACCTCGTACAGTCACAAGGGCTCCGCGAACCGGCGGCGGGGCGGCTCGAACCCCCGCCGGAACTGCGCTTTAGCGCACGGGTCGGATGCTATAGTCGAGCGTCGCCGCCCACCGCTGTGCCAGGCCCTCCGGGGCCTTTTCTTTGCCCGAAACACCGAGGGAACGAAGGACCTCCTATGCCGCGCAAGTTCACACTCGAGAAGACCCGGAACATCGGGATCATGGCCCACATCGATGCGGGCAAGACCACGACGACCGAGCGGATCCTCTTCTACACGGGCCGGTCCTACAAGATCGGCGAGGTCCACGAGGGCGCCGCCGTCATGGACTGGATGGAGCAGGAGCAGGAGCGCGGCATCACCATCACCTCGGCGGCCACCACCTGCGAGTGGGCGGGCCACCGCATCAACATCATCGACACGCCCGGCCACGTGGACTTCACGGTCGAGGTCGAGCGCTCGCTGCGCGTCCTCGACGGCGCCGTCGCGCTGTTCGACTCGGTGGCCGGCGTCGAGCCGCAGTCCGAGACGGTGTGGCGCCAGGCGGACAAGTACCGCGTCCCGCGCATCGCCTACATCAACAAGATGGACCGCATCGGCGCGGACTTCGACGCCGGCGTCCAGACCATGATCGACCGCCTGGGCGCGAACCCGGTCCCCATCCAGCTGCCGATCGGCGCGGAGGGCGACTTCGAGGGCATCGTCGACCTGATCAACATGAAGGCGATCGTCTACCGCGACGACCTGGGCAAGGACGTCATCGTCACGGACATCCCGGGCGAGCTCCAGGAGGCCGCCGAGGCCGCCCGCGAGACGCTGCTCGACGCCGTGTCCGTCTTCGACGACGAGCTGACCGGGCTGATCCTCGAGGAGCAGGAGATCCCGTCCGACCTCCTCGTCCGCGCGATCCGCAAGGCGACGCTCGAGATCGCGATGACGCCGGTCCTCTGCGGCTCGTCGTTCAAGAACAAGGGCGTGCAGCCCCTGCTCGACGCGGTCATCGACTTCCTGCCGAGCCCGCTCGACGTCCCGCCGATGGTCGGCTACGAGCCCCAGCGCGGTGACGCCGAGGACGTCGAGGCCACCCGCCCGGCGTCCGACGACGCGCCGTTCTCCGCGCTGGCGTTCAAGATCATGGCCGACCCGTTCGTCGGCAAGCTCACGTTCTTCCGCGTCTACTCGGGGCACCTCGAGGCGGGCTCGCGGATCCTCAACGTCAACTCGGGCAACACTGAGCGGATCGGCCGCATCCTGATGATGCACGCCAACGACCGCGAGGACGTCAACGAGGTCTGGTCGGGCGACATCGCCGCGGCCGTCGGCATCAAGAAGGTGATCACGGGCGACACGCTCGCGGCGCCCGACAAGCCGATCCGCCTCGAGACGATGACCTTCCCCGAGCCGGTGATCAAGGTGGCCATCGAGCCCAAGACGAAGTCCGACCAGGAGAAGATGTCCGTCGCCCTCGGCCGCCTGGCCGAGGAGGACCCGACCTTCCGCGTGCAGACCAACGAGGAGTCGGGCCAGACGGAGATCTCCGGCATGGGCGAGCTGCACCTCGAGGTTCTCGTGGACCGGATGATGCGCGAGTACAAGGTCGACGCCAACGTCGGGCGCCCGCAGGTCTCCTACCGCGAGACGATCTCCGACACGGCGACCAAGGTCGAGGGCCGGTTCGTCCGCCAGACGGGCGGCTCGGGCCAGTACGGCATCGTCTACATCGACATCGAGCCGGCGCCCGGCGAGGGCTTCGACTTCATCTCGAAGATCAAGGGCGGGTCGATCCCCACCGAGTTCATCCCGTCCGTCGAGAAGGGCGTCGAGGAGGCGCTGCAAACCGGCGTCAAGGCGGGCTTCCCGATGGTCGACGTCCGCGTGACGCTGACCGACGGCAAGTACCACGACACGGACTCCTCGGAGATCGCCTTCAAGGTGGCGGGCTCGCTCGCGCTCAAGGAGGCCGCCCGCCGGGCCAAGCCCGTGCTGCTCGAGCCGATCTTCGCCGTCGAGGTCGTCGTCCCCGAGGACTACCTCGGCGACGTCATCGGCGACCTCTCGCGCCGGCGCGGCCGGATCGAGGGCCAGGAGCGGCGCGGCAACGCGCTGTCGGTGACCGGCACGGTGCCGCTGTCGGAGATGTTCGGCTACGCGACGGACCTCCGCTCCAACACCCAGGGCCGGGCGACCTACACGATGCAGTTCGAGCGCTACGAGGTCGTGCCGCCGAACATCGCAGAGAAGGTCATCGAGGCCCGTACCGGCGAGCCTGTCCCGGCGTAGTACCGCAAGTCGCTAGATTTCCCCATACTTAAGAACCTAAGGAGCACGTAACAGATGGCGAAGGAGAAGTTCGAGCGCGACAAGCCGCACGTCAACGTCGGGACGATCGGTCACATCGACCACGGCAAGACGACGCTGACCGCTGCCATCACCACCGTCCTCGCCGAGAAGTACGGCGGCCAGGCCTCCTCGTTCGCGGAGATCGACAACGCGCCGGAGGAGAAGGAGCGCGGCATCACGATCGCGACCTCCCACGTCGAGTACGAGACGGACAACCGTCACTACGCCCACGTTGACTGCCCCGGCCACGCCGACTACGTGAAGAACATGATCACGGGCGCCGCCCAGATGGACGGCGCGATCCTCGTAGTCTCCGCCGCCGACGGCCCCATGCCCCAGACGCGCGAGCACATCCTGCTCGCCCGCCAGGTCGGCGTGCCCTACATCGTCGTGTTCCTCAACAAGGCCGACATGGTCGACGACGAGGAGCTCCTCGAGCTCGTCGAGGTCGAGGTCCGCGAGCTGCTCGACGAGTACGGCTTCCCGGGTGACGACACCCCGTTCGTGATCGGCTCGGCGCTCAAGGCGCTCGACGGCGACGAGGACTACAAGGGCAAGATCGTCGAGCTCGCCGAGCAGCTGGACTCCTACATCCCGGAGCCCACGCGCGACCTCGACAAGCCGTTCCTGCTGCCGGTCGAGGACGTCTTCTCGATCACGGGCCGCGGCACGGTGGCCACGGGCCGCATCGAGCAGGGCGTGGTCAACACGGGCGACCAGGTCGAGATCGTCGGGATCCACCCGAAGGTCGACACCACCGTCGTCACCGGCGTCGAGATGTTCCGCAAGATCCTCGACCAGGGCCAGGCGGGCGACAACGTCGGCTGCCTGCTCCGCGGCACCAAGCGCGAGGACATCGAGCGCGGCCAGGTGCTGTGCAAGCCCGGGTCGATCACGCCGCACACCCGCTACAAGGCCGAGGTCTACGTCCTCAAGAAGGAGGAGGGCGGGCGTCACACCCCGTTCTTCAACGGCTACCGGCCGCAGTTCTACTTCCGCACCACCGATGTGACCGGTGTGGCCAACCTGCCCGAGGGCACGGAGATGGTCATGCCGGGCGACAACGTCGCCATGGAGATCGAGCTGATCCAGCCGATCGCCATGGACGCCGGCCTGCGCTTCGCCATCCGCGAGGGTGGCCGCACGGTCGGCTCGGGCGTGGTCACCGAGATCGTGCAGTAGGCAGACCAAAGCAGATACGACCAGTACGTGGGCGGGCCGTGAGCATCGCGGCCCGCCCTTCGTGCGCCCTAACGACCGACTAGAGAAGACACGCATGGCGACGGCAACACAGAACAAGATCCGGATCCGCCTCAAGGCCTACGACGCGTCGGCCATCGAGACGGCGGCCAAGGAGATCGTCGAGACGGCGACGCGCACCGGCGCGACCGTCTCCGGCCCGGTCCCGCTCCCGACGGAGCGCAACCGGTACGCCGTGCTGCGCGGGCCCTTCAAGGACAAGGACTCCCAGGAGCACTTCGAGATCCGGACGCACAAGCGCCTGATCGACATCCACCAGCCCACCCCCAAGACCGTGGACTCGCTGCAGCGCCTGGACCACCTCCCGGCCGGCGTCGACATCGAGATCCGCCTCGCCTTCGGCTGATGCCCGCGATCCTGGCCAAGAAGCTGGGCATGACCCAGCGCTTCCTCGAGGACGGCCGCGTCGAGCGCGTCACGGTGCTCGAGGCGGGCCCCTGCCCGGTGCTCGCCGTCCGCACCCAGGACGTCGACGGCTACGTCGCCGTGCAGCTCGGCTTCGACGCGTTGCGCGAGCGCAAGCTCACCAAGCCCGAGCTCGGGCACCTCAAGAAGGTCGGTGCCCCGGCGCTGCGCACGATCAAGGAGTTCCGCGACGAGGCCGGCGAGCTCGTGGTGGGCGAGACGGTGACCGTGGAGAACTTCGAGGTCGGCCAGACCGTCAAGGTGGCCGGCAAGTCCAAGGGCAAGGGCTTCCAGGGCACGATCAAGCGCCACAACTTCGCCGCCGGGCCCAAGTCCCACGGCTCCCACAACGTCCGCGCCCCCGGCTCGGTGGGCGCCTCGGCGACCCCCTCGCGCGTCTTCAAGGGCATCAAGGGCCCCGGGCGCATGGGCGGCGGGCGCGTCACCCAGAAGGGGCTCGAGATCGTCGAGCTCATCGCCGACCGCAACCTGATGCTCGTCCGCGGCTCGGTCCCCGGACCCAAGGGCGCGACCGTGGAGGTCCGGACCGATGCCTAGCGCTCCTATCCTGGGTTCGACCGACACGGTCGAGCTCGACGACGCCGTGTTCGGCGCGGAGTTCAACGGGCCCCTCGTCCACGAGTGCGTGGTGGCCGAGCTCGCCGCCCGCT
>CALMNS010000353.1 GCA_937871635.1 uncultured Solirubrobacter sp. | reverse complement strand
GACGAGCGCCGCGCCGAGGGCGAGGGTTCCCAGGGCGGCGAGCGACGTGGTGGCCAGGCTGCCCGCCCAGCCACCGAGGGCCAGCGTGCCCAGCGCGAGGCCGAGCAATCCCGCCAGCCACGCAACCCGCCGGCCCCGCGTCACCGCCACGACGGCGACGATGGCGAGGACCGGGGTGGAGACGCCGGCGAGCACGGCGAGCCCCGTCGCCGTCGCCGGGACGGCGAGGACGACGAAGGTGCCGAACAGCAGCGACGTCGGCAGGACGAGCGCCCACGCCGGGGAGGGGGACAACCGTCTCCAGATCACGGCGTCCGCCCGTGGCAGCAGGACGAGCAGGCCTTGGATGGCGGCGATGATCCCGTAGGCGAGCGCGGCTTCAGGGCCGAGCATGACGGTGCAGGACTGAGGTGAGCATGCGGTCCAACCTGGGGCGGCGGCCGTGAACGAGCCGAAAGCCGTGCGGCGCAGCTCGAGGGCGACACGGCTTTCGGTCGATTCACGCCACGCTGCTCGACTGCCGGGCCCGGCGAGCCGGAGATCTCAGGCTCCCGCCGAGGTGGCGCTCTCGCGGTCGCGGGGACGGCAGGCCCGCGGCCTGCCTGGCTCAGCGTGGTTGGCGGTGGGTGTAGAGGTGGATGGCCCAGAGATAGGCGGCGACGGCGATCGCGATGCTCCACGCGACGGCGAGGATGGCGTCGCTGCCGATCGGGGTTCCGGTCAGCAGGCCACGCACGGTCTCGGTGACCGGGGTGAAGGGCTGGTAGCGGGCGAACTGCTCGAGCCCGGTCGGCATGGTGTCGGTGGGGACGAAGCCGCTCCCCAGGAACGGCAGGAGCGTGAGGAACGTGGGGGTGTTGCTGGCGGTCTCGACGCTCTTGGCGGCGAGGCCCAGCGCGGTGGCCAGCCAGATCAGCGCGAAGCTGAACAGCGCGAGCACGCCGATCGCTGCGAGCCACTGGAGGGGGTCGGCGGTGGGTCGGAAGCCGAGCGCGATCGCGACGGCGAGCACGATCGCGAGGCTGACCACGACCAGGATCAGGGTGGCGAGCACGTGGCCGCCGAGGACGGCGGCACGGGCGATGGCCATCGTGCGGAAGCGGTCGACGATGCCGCCGGTCATGTCCATGGCGACGACGATCGCGGTGCCCAGGACGGCCGCGGCGACGGTCATGAGCAGGATCCCGGGGGTGACGTAGTTGAGGTAGGCCGTGCGGCCGGTCTGCCCGCCCGCCAGATCGCCGCTGAGGCCCTGGCTGAGCTGGCCGCCGAAGACGTAGACGAACAGCAGCAGGAAGACGATCGGCATGCCGATCAGCTGCAGCGTCATCGAGGGGTAGCGCCGCAGGCGCCGCAGGTTGCGGCGCAGCATCGTGCGCGAATCGGTGAGGGTGTCGGCGAGGGACGTCATGGCACCGGGGTCGCCTCGCCGGCCGGGTGGCCGGTGACGGCGAAGAAGACGTCGTCGAGGTCGGGGGTGTGGATGGACAGCTGCGCGACCTCGATGTCGGCGGCGTCGAGCTGCTCGAGCAGCCGCCGCAGCGAGGCGACGCTGGCGTCGCTGGGCACCTGGAGCTCGAGCCGCTCCTCGTCGGCGGAGGCGGCGTCGAGCAGGCCGGCGGCCGAGCGCAGCGCGTCCGGCTCCGGGAACTGCAGCCGCACGTGACCGCCCGGGATGCGGCGCTTGAGCTCGTCCGCGGTGCCCTCGGCGACGATCCGGCCGTGATCGAGGACCGCGATCCGGTCGGCGAGCTCGTCGGCCTCGTCGAGGTACTGGGTGGTCAGGAGGATCGTCACGCCGCCGGCGGCCAGCTCGCGGATGGCGTCCCACATCGTGCGGCGGCTGCGCGGGTCCAGGCCCGTGGTCGGCTCGTCGAGGAAGATCACCTGCGGCGAGCCGACCAGGGTCATGGCCAGGTCCAGCCGCCGGCGCATCCCGCCCGAGTAGGTCGACGCCGCCCGACGCGCCGCGTCGACCAGGTCGAACCGTTCCAGCAGCTCGGCCACTCGCCGGCGCCCGGCGACGCGGCTGAGCCGGTTGAGGTCGGCCATCAGCTGCAGGTTCTCCCCGCCGGTTAGCAGGTCGTCCAGCGCGGAGAACTGGCCCGTGACCCCGATCGCGGCGCGCACGCCGTCGGGGTCGCTGCGCAGGTCGTTCCCGGCCACGCGCACGTCGCCGGCGTCGGCTTCGATCAGCGTCGTCAGGATCCGCACGATCGTCGTCTTGCCGGCCCCGTTCGGGCCCAGCAGCGCGAAGATCGCGCCCTCGTCGACCGTCACGTCGACGCCGTCGAGCACCATCGTCTCGCCGAACGACTTGCACAGGCCGGTCGCCACGATCGCCGGCTCCCGCGGGCCGCTCATGCCCGGCCCCCGTGGCCCGGCTGCTCTGGCAGCTTCTCCGCGGCGACCAGCGCGGCCCGGCGCTCGAGCCACTCCTGCTGCATCCGGCTGACCTGCTCGAGGACGAAGTCCGTGAACGCCGACCACTCGAGCAGCAGCGCCCGCCGCTCCGCGGGCCCATCGCGCACGACTTCCAGGCCCTCGCGTACCAGTTCGCTCATCTCCTCGTACTCGGTGGTGTCCAGTCCCAGCGCCTGCGGCGAGGTCAGGTCGAGGCGCACGCGATCCATCCGCTCGCCCGCCACGCGCATCCGGCGGATCAGGCGCATGGTCTCCAGGGACTTGACGGCGTTGGTGATCGCGCTGCGACTGGCCAGCAGCGCCTCGGCCAGTTCGCCGATGCTCTGCTCCGGCGGGTCGCAGACCGCCAGATAGCCGATCAGCCGCCCCACCATCGGCGGGAAGGCGAACCGGCGGGCGTAGAAGCGCCCCATGTGGTCGGCGAAGGTGAGCTCAGCGTCCGTCGGCACGTGCCACAGACTAACGCTATGAGCGAGATAACACAAATGCACGTCATCTCGAAGGACGAGGGAGGGAAGGCGGTGCCTCGCGCGGATCTCGACGAGCGGGGTGCAGCGCCCCGCTCCCGACTTGCTCCTCGAGGTGCGGCCCTCGGCCGACCCGGCCTGCTGATCGAGATCGAGGCGATCGCCGTCTGCCCGCCGGGCGCGGCGATCGCCCGCTGAGCTGCTGCGGCTCAGATCGACGGTGGAGATCGCACGCCGACCTGCCCTTGTCGCGTCGCTACTTCCAGCGGTTGATGAACTCGGCCGTCGCCGGATTGACGTCATCCGGGTTCGAGGCGCTCAGGAAATGCTGGCCGCCCTCGACGACACGAAGCTCAACGCCGGCGCTGTTGACGAAGAGCTTCGTCTCATCCTCGGCATTGACGACGGAGTAGACCGGGTCTTCGGTGCCGTGCAGCCGCAGGACCGGGCATCGCACGCCGTCGAGTCGGCCGCGCAAGCCGTCGCGGTCACGCAGGTTGATGGAGCTGATCCGGACACGCTTGCGCCCCGCATCGCCGGTGTAGTTCCGCTGGTAGGTGCCATGCCAGAAGGCACGCTCCTCGGGTGGGATGTCCTCGCCCAGGCCCTCTTTGAGGACGGCGTCGACGAGCTCGGTGGGGATCACCCAGTCGTCACCGACGGGTTCGGCGAGTGCGTCGATGGCCGGGGTGCAGAACTCGATGCCGTCCCAGCACCCGAGGTCTCGGCTGCGCTGGCTCTCGAAGTCCATCGAGGTGCCGAGCGGGATGAGGCCCTTCACGGTGCCGGGGGCGAGGATCGCCATGCGGGCCGCGATCCATCCGCCTTGCGAGGTACCGAGGACGAAGGCCTCGGGAATGTCGAGCGCGTCGAGGACCTGCAGGTTGGCGATCGCCGAGTCCCAGTAGGTGAACTGCTCGTACGAGGCGCGGGTCTGGCCGTGGCCGTACGGCTCGATCGCGAGCAGGTTGACGGTGCCGGTGAGCTTGTCGTCTGCGAACTGAGGCCGGTACTGCTCGACGGAGGTGGTGAACGAGTTGACCATGACCAGCGTGGGGAGCGAGGCGTCGTAGGCCTTGCCGAGCTGGTAGCCGATGGTCGAGGTGCCGAGGTGGGGCACCGTGATCGTCGATGCGTTGGTCATGATCGCTCCGTTCAGACGCCGGCATACGGCAGACCGGCCGGGGACGCGGTGGTGTGACGATCACCGCGTCCGCGCCCCGAAACCCGTCAAGGGACGATGCTACGCGTCAGGCGGTCCCTGCGCCAACGCCGCGCCGGGCTCCGGCATGAGCTGACGACCGGGGATTCGGTTACGAGGTCTCCTTCGTGGACGAGGTCGCCGACCGTTCCGGCTAGACCGTGGCCGCGAAGGCGGGCGCCTCGCCCCGCGTCGGGAGCCACGGGCTGTGCGCACGAAGACGTTCGCGGTGATCATTGACTCCCCCGCTCGCTTCGAGCCGGAAGGGCCGCGCGGAGCCGCGAACCCGATGACGCGTTGCGACAGCACCTGTACCAGGCTCGCTTGGCGATCGAGGTGGGTGCCGCGTACGCCGCCATGCTCGAAGGCGCCGCACCCACGTCGGTCCGCCAGGCGTTCGAGGAGCTCCGTGCTGCGCTGAGGAGCGGCGACAGCGACGCCGCGATCTCGGCGGATCTCGCGTTCCATGGGGCGCTGGTCGCATCGGCGAACAGCGCTCGACTCGACGAGGCGTTCACGCCTGTGCTCGACGAGCTTCGTCACTATCTCGCGATCCTGTCGAGCGCGCTCGACGAGTACGCCGATGCGCAGCGGGTCGCCGCAGAACATGAGGTGATCGTCGTCGCCTTCGAGGCGGGAGACCAAGCCCGGCTGGCGGCGGAGATCGCCGATCACGTGCGCACCAATGGGGAGCGGGTGGCGGCTCTTTTACCCGGCCTGTGGTCCGGTGCCAGGCCCGGCGCCGGCGCCTGACGCGGGCGGACCAGAAGCGCGACTTCAGAGGGTTCTTGCAGCACGGCTCCCGCGACCGCGCGCTCGGCGCGGTCAAAGCCTCGTCGCCAGAGTGGCCGCCCGGTGCTCATGGTGCGGACGGTTGGCCGTCGGATAGCGCGCTGCGGCTCATAGTGCGGAGCGCTCGGTCATATCGGCGCGTCGCTCATCCGCCCGCACATGTAGGGATCAACCGACAGCAGCCGGTTACGGACGAGCACCTCGCCGTCGGCCGGGTCCCGCACGTCGATCGCGGCCAGCTCGAAGTCCTCGAGGACCGGCCAGCCCACCGGACGACGCACGAGCCGGACTTCACATCCGCGGGACACGAACCCTCCTCCTAGCTGCCTAGCCGGCGCTCGAGCCAGTTGCAGATGTCGAACTGGACGAGGGGCAGGGCGTCGACCTGGCAGTGCGTGCAGCCGGGCTCGCCGGTCGGATAGATGATCAGCTCCTTGTCGTCGGTGCGGATTTCCTCGTAGGTCCGGCGGGCGTCGGCAACGGGGCAGAGCATGTCGGCTTCGCCGTGGAGGATGAGCGTCGGCACCTCGACCTGCTCGCCGACGCCGCGCAGGTTGAACGGGCGGAGGCGCTGGAGCGTGTCGTCGCGGTCGGCGGCACCGGTGATCCGGCGGAACTGCCCGATGAAGTGCTCGGCCTCGGGGAGTCCGCGCTCGATCTTCGAGGCGATCTCGTGATGGACGTCGTAGAGCCCGCCCCAGACGACGACGCCGCGCAGTCGCGGCTCGAACGCGGCGGCGCGCGTGGCGTACATCCCTCCGAGGCTCTGGCCGACGACGAGGATCTGGTCTGCGTCGACGTCGTCGCGGGCCGCGACGAAGTCGAACGCGGCGCTGACCGCCGCCTCGTAGTCGTGGCGGGCGACGATGCCGCGGCGTAGCGCCTCACCCTGGCCGGGGCCGTCCATGGCCAGGACGGTGAAGCCGCGCTCGGCGAGCGCGCGGCCGATGAAGAAGTACATCTCTTCGGCGACGGCGTCGGTCCCGCCGAAGGTGATGACCGCCGGGCCAGGACCGCTCGACCCGTCCGAGCGGCCGAACCGGTACCCGGGCAGGGTGGTCTGCTCGTAGGGGATCTCGATCGGTTCGATGTCGGCGGCGTGGAGCTCAGCCGCCGCTTGGAACGTTCGGCGGCGGGCTACGACGGTGTCGTGCTGGCGGGGGTCGGCGGGGTCGAGGTAGAAGCCGGCGGAGCGGTGATGGTTGGTCGCCCGCCAGTAGCTGTCGCGGGCGGAGATGCGGTGTCCGTCGCCGGCCGCTTGGCGGGCCTTGGTCTCGAGCTCGTCGCCGGCGCGTTTGAAGCCCGCGTACCAGGATTCGCCGTCGCCGAGCTCGAGGTCCTTGGCGACCTGGTGGATCTCGCTGAAGTCACCGCCGCCGGCCGAGGCCTGCTCGACCATGCGGATGAGCTGAAAGGACCAGAACGGGTCCTCCGGCCAGTAGCTGAACGCGCCGAGGGCGTCGGGCGCCCGTGCCGGGTGTGTGGTCATGAAGCGAAACGTACCGGGATCCACTGAGCAATACAACGATCACATTGTTGGTCAATCTCTTGACAGTACTCGTCTCCGAGATTACTGTCGAACAATCAACCTGTTGAGCGCTGGGACGGCGCTCTCCTTGGACGAGGAGACGGAGATGCCCACGTTGTTCGGCTCGAACGGATGGACAAGGCTCAGGCGGTTCGTGCAGCTCGCGGGGGTTGCCGTCCTGGCGGTGCTGGTCGCCGCCTGTGGCGGCTCGTCGAGGTCGGCGGACCAGAACACGGACGCCAAGAGCTCGGGCGGTAGCCCGGCATCGGGCCAGAGCATCGACGAGTTGACGGTGGTCGTCCCGGTGATGAGTGACGCGCTCGACACAACCAAGGCGTCCGTGGGATCGCTGGGAACGCTGCTGCTCGGCCTGGAGCCGCTCATGCGTTATGGGCCCGATCAGGAGCTCACGCCGAATCTCGCCGAGTCCTTCGAGCAGGACGGGGCCACCACGTACCGCCTGAAGCTGCGCGGGGGCGTGAAGTTCTGGGACGGTAGTCCGCTCACGACCGACGACGTCCTCGCCAGCATCGCGGTCCACCGGACGAAGGGCACGGCGTCCTTCATCGCCGGCCAGTGGGCCGACGTGAAGAGCGTCCGCGAGACGGCGCCCGACGAGCTGACGATTCGGCTGTCCCGGCCGAACCCCCAGTTCGTCTACGCGCTTGCGCAGACCGGCATCTTCAGCAAGGCGTTCGCGGCCAAGCACGGCGACCAGCTCGGCAGCCCGCGGGTGCTGACCATGGGCACGGGTCCGTATCGCTTCGAGTCGTTCACGCCCAGCTCCAAGGCCGTGCTAGTCCGCAACGAGGACTACTGGGGCGAGCGTCCACGCGTCGGGCGGATCGAGACGCGCGTGATCGCGGATGACTCCAACCGCCTGCTGGCGCTCCAGTCCGGTGACGTCGACGCGATCATCGGCATCCCGCTCTCGCAGACCAAGACGTTCTCGCGGATCCCGGACTTCAAGGTCTCCGACACGGTCGACTACTCGGTGTACAAGTTCAACTTCGAGCTAGACAAGAAGGGGTGGGACGACATCCACCTGCGCCGGGCGTTCGCGCACACCGTCGATCGCAAGGCGCTGGCAGGTGGTGTCCTGGGCGGCGCGGCGCCAGCCACGACCCTCGTGCCCCCGTCAATCATGGAAGGGCTCCTCCCGAAGGACGAGGTGGCCGCCGCGTACGAGCAGCTCGGCTCGACGCTGCCGGCGTTCGACCTCAAGCGGGCAAAGGCCGAGCTCGCGCAATCGCGCACTCCGAAGGGCTTGAAGACCACGCTGCTCGTCGCGGGCAGCGACCCCAACCTCTCCGCACTGGCGCAGACCGTCGCGCAGAACGCCAAGAAGGTCGGCATCGAGCTGGACATCAAGCAGGTGGACGACAACACGTACTTCAACGCCGTCTACTTCAAGCACACCACCGACGGGCTGAGCATCGACAACTACGGCTCTGACGGCCCGGACCCGGTGAACATCCCGAACAACGCCCTGAACAGCGCCACCGCGCTGCCGGGCGGGTCGGGCATCAACATCGCCGACTTCCGCGACCGCGGAATCGACGAGCTGTTCGCGCGCGGCGCGCGCCTGGAGGCCGATGACCCGGCCCGCGGTCCGCTGATCATCGAGGCGCTGAAGCGCTCGGCCGCGGAGCTCCCGTACGTGCCGATCGCCTACCCCAGGCTCTACATGGGCCTCAAGAAGGACTACGCCTACGACGGGTTCAGCACGTTCTGGTGGCTCAACCGGTGGCCGGACCAGATCGCCGCGTCGGCGTCGTGACGTTCCGCCACCCGGTTCTCCAGTTCACCGCCCGCAGGTTGCTGGCCGCGGCGCTGGTCGTGCTCGCGGTGTCGGCGCTGACGTTCTCGTTCATCCATCTGGCGCCGGGTGGCCCGGAACAGACGATCGCGGGGCGCTTCGCCACGCCCGAGCAGCTGGAAGGGATCCGGGACAGCTACGGGCTCGACGACCCGCTGCCGGCCCAGTACGCCGATTACCTGGTGCACGCGGTGCGGCTCGACTTCGGAAACTCAATTTCCACGCGCGAGCCGGTCGTCACCGCTATGCAGGACCGGCTGGGCGTCACCGCCCCGCTGATACTCGGCAGCTTCGTGCTCATCTGCATCCTCGGCACGGGGCTCGGCACGCTGGCCGCCTACCGCAAGGGCAGCGGGCTCGATCGGTTCCTCGTCGGCGTCGCCGTCACCGGGGCCAGCGCGCCGGCGTTCGCCACCGCGATCATCCTGGTGTTCGTCTTCGGCGTCCAGCTCGGGTGGTTCCCCACGTTCGGCGACGGGGAGGGACTCGCCGATCGGGCCCGGCACCTCGTCCTGCCGGTCATCGCGCTCACGCTCGTCGGCGTCGCCTCGATGCTGAAGATCACCCGCGCCCGGGTCGCCCAGGTTCTGCAGGAGGATCACGTCACGTTCGCGCGCGCCCGCGGCCTGCGTCCCTCGTACATCGTCGGCCGCTCGGTGCTGCGCAACGCCGGGATCCAGGTCGTGACCCAGAGCGGGGTGATCCTCCTGGCGCTCGTCGCCGGCGGCGTCCTGGTCGAGGTCACGTTCGGACTCAACGGCGTGGGCGCGCTGTTCATCAAGGCCATCGAGGCTCGCGACATCCCGGTCATCCAGGCCGTCAGCCTGCTGATCACGCTCTTCATCGTCCTCGTGAACCTCGCGGTCGACCTCCTGTACTTCGCGCTCGACCCGCGGGTGCGCGCCCAGCCGGCCGGAGCACGGGCATGAGCACCGATATCACCGCCGTCGCCGTCCCGGTCCCGATGGATCGCCGACGCCGGTGGCTGTGGCCGGCCGACGTACCGGTCAGCGTCCTCATAGCCGGCATGGTCCTCGTCGTGATGGCGGCCTGCGCGCTGCTGCCAGGGCTTGTCGCGCCGCAAGACCCGGCGCTGATCAACCCGACCGAGAGCCTGCTGCGCCCGGGCGGCGCGCACCTGCTCGGCACCGACCAGCTCGGACGCGACGTGCTCTCGCGCGTCGTCCACGGCGCCGGAACGGCGCTGTCGGGGCCGCTGATCATCGCTACCGCAACGATCGTGCTGAGCTTGGCGCTGTCGCTGGTCGCCGGCTACTTCGGCGGCTGGGTCGACGCCATCGTGGGCCGCGGCGTTGACCTGCTCTACTCGCTGCCGCCGCTGATCGTGGCGATGGTCCTCGTCGGCGTGTTCGGCGGCGGCTACTGGCTGGCGATTGGCGTCCTGATCGTCCTCAACATCCCGCAGAACGTGCGCATCATGCGGGCCGCGGTGATCGAGCGCCGCGGACTGCCATACATCGAGGCCGCCGAAACGTTGGGCGTCTCGCCGCTGCGGATCATGGTCGGGCACCTGCTCCCGAACATCGCGCCCGTCGTCGCGGCGTGCTTTTTCCTGCGGTTCACCTACGGCATCGTCGACCTCTCGTCGCTGTCGTTCCTAGGTCTGGGCGTTCCGCCCGGCTCCAGCGACTGGGGGCGGATGCTGGCCGAGAACCGCGTGCAGATCTTCGAGAACGCCTGGGCGTCGATTGCCCCCGGCGTGGCGCTCGTGCTCACCGCGGTGAGCGCAAACTTCGTTGGCGACTGGCTATATGAGCACTTCGAGCGCAAGGGGCGGACGCGCTGATGGACATCACTGGTGGCCTGCACGTCCGCGGCCTCAACGTCACGGCCGGCGAGCCGCCGGCGGCGGTGGCGATCGCGTCGGGCATCACGTTCGACGTTCGGCCCGGCGAGGCGATCGCCATCGTCGGCGAGTCGGGCAGCGGCAAGTCGCTGACGGCCAAGGCCGTGCTCGACCTTCTGCCGGGCAACCTCCGGGCGGGCGGCGAGATCGTCTACGGCGACCACGACCTCGGGCAGCTCCCGGCGCGCGAGCGCCGCCGGTTGCTCGGCCGGGAGCTCGCGCTGGTCATGCAGGACCCGTTCACGATGCTCAACCCAGTGGAGCGCGTTGGAGCGCAGATCACCGAGCCGCTCGAGGACGAGCACGGCCGGCGGCTCGACCGAGCGCGCCGGCGCCAGGAGGCCGAGCAGCGGCTGCGCGAAGTCGGCATCACCGATCCCGCGGTCGTCGAGCGCTACCCGTTCGAGCTCTCGGGCGGGATGCGCCAGCGCGTCGGCATCGCCTGCGCGATCGCCCAGCGACCGCATCTGCTGATCGCCGACGAGCCGACCACGGCGCTCGACGTCACCACCCCGCACGAGATCCTCGAGCTGCTCGGCGGCCTGCGCCGGACGCGGGACATGGCGCTCGTGCTCATCACCCACGACCTGCGCGTCGCGTTCTCGGTGTGCGATCGCGTGTACGTCATGTACGCCGGGAGCGTCGTCGAAGCGGCGCCCGCCGGCGAGCTGTCCGCCGCACCGCGGCATCCGTACTCACTCGGGCTGCTGCTCGCCGACCCGCCGGTCGATCGCCGCGTCGAGCGGCTGGTCGGCATCCTCGGGAGCGTCCCGGTCCCCGGCGGCCGGCCCACCGGCTGCCCGTTCGCACCTCGCTGCACGTTCGCCCAACCGGCCTGCGTGTCGGCGTTGCCCGAGCTCGTCGAGATTGCGCCCGGGCACGCCACGCGCTGTCGCCGCATCGACGAGATCGGCGACGAGCTCGCGCGGCGGCGGCGCGAGCAGGCGGCGAGCGCGGTGATCGCTCCCGCCGACGTCGCTCCGGCTCCGCTCGTCGCGGCCAGCGGCGTGCGCAAGGTCTTCGCGGCGCGTGGCCGTCACGGCCTGCCCACCGTCGCGCTCGACGGCGTCGATGTGCATGTCGGCGAGGGTGAGAGCGTCGGACTGGTAGGGGAGTCCGGGTCAGGCAAGACGACGCTCGGCCGGATCTTCGTCGGCCTCGAGCACGCCTCCGCCGGGAGCGTCGCCATCGACGGCGTTGAGGTCGCCGGGCGCCGCTTGACGCGCGCCGACCGCGAGGCGGTTCGCCGCACGGTGCAGATGGCCTTTCAGGATCCCTACTCGTCGTTGAATCCTGCGCGGACCGTGGGCGCCACGATCGCGGAGGCCGTGCGGCTCGCGGGCAACGACGCGGACCTCGAGCGCAAGGTCACCGCTCTGCTAGAGCGTGTCGGCCTGCCCGCCCATTACGCGCGTCGGCGCCCGGCGGAGCTCTCGGGCGGCGAGCGCCAGCGGGTAGCGATCGCGCGGTCGCTGGCCCGCGGGCCGCGGTTGGTCGTTTGCGATGAGGTGGTGTCCGCCCTGGACGTGTCCGTGCAGGCGCAAATCCTCAACCTGCTGCGCGACCTGCGCGAGGAGCTCGGTCTGGCCTACCTCTTCATCACGCACGACTTGGCCGTCGTGCGGCAGGTGACCGATCGGGTGTACGTACTGTGCCGCGGCGAGGTTGTCGAGGAGGGCCCGACAGCCCGCGTGCTCGACGATCCCCTGCACGAGTACACCCAGCGGCTGGTCGCCTCTGTCCCAGGTGCCACCGAGCCGGTGCCCCTGCTCGAGGATCTGGGACTCACCTAGCCGGTCGCGGCGGTTCCGTCGCGGCGGCGGTAGACGCCGGCGATGTCATCACGCGCCCGGTCCAAGTGCGCTTGTAGCAGTCGCGTCGCCTCGTCGGCGTCGCCGGACTCGATCGCGTCAAGGATCTCGGTGTGCTGGTGGACGACGTCGCCGTGATCCTCGAGCTCGTGTTGCAGCTCGAGGAAGCAGACCCTCAGCTCGGCCAGCAGCGCCGCGTACGTGCGGCTCGTGCGCGGGCTCTCGAGCGCGTCGACGAGCGCGCGGTGGAAGTTGAGATCCGCGTCGCGCACCTCGGTCCAGGACGCGTCGTCTCCGATCGACTCGAGGGCCCGAACGGCGGCCCGCGTGGGCTCGCGACGTTCGGGCTCCCGGGCGAGCACCCGGGCGGCGTTGAGCTCGAGCGTGGCCCGCAGCCGGAACAGGTCCGTGACGTCGTCCGTGGTCAGGCGCGGCACCGACACGCCGCGGTTCGGCTCGTGGCGCGCCAGCCCCTCGTGCGCGAGGGTCTGCAGTGCGGTCCGGACAGTGTGCCGGCTGACGCCGAAGATCTCGCACAGCTCGGCCTCGCGCAGCGGCGCGCCGGCCGGCAGCGCCCCGTCGAGGATCTGATCGCGCAGCGCGGCGGTCAACGCCTCGACGGTGGAGACGCGGCGGAGGGGAATGGCATTGAGGGGAGGCAAGACACTGCATTATGCCACGGCTTGACAACTGATCCGTCTACTGATTGTATTGTCTAACAATAGATCACGGTGAACCCGTGAAGTTCATCGAGAGTGAAGTACGGATCTGCCCGCGGTCCAGTCCCTTTATCGGGGCTGCGTGCGGCTTCGCCCCGTCGCCATCCCCCATCAGTGAGCAAAGGGAGCGCCCAGATGCACCCGTCAGACCGTTATCGCTCGTCGGCGTTGACCGTGGCCGTGACCGGCGGCGACGTCCTGCCCAGTCAGAGCCCGCACATTCCGCGGGGGGCCCGGGGTATCGCCGACGAGGCCGTGGCCGCTGCGGAGGCGGGGGCCAGCTGCGTGCACCTCCATGCCCGCACCGAGGATGGCCGGCCCAGCGCCGACCCGCAGCTGTTTGCCGAGATCGCCGCCGACATCCGGGGCCGCTCAGACGTGGTGCTCAACGTCACCACCGGTGGCGCCCCGGGGATGTCGGTCGCCGACCGCCTGGCCGGGATGCGCGCCGTCCGGCCGGACATCGCTACGTTCAACCTCGGCACCATGAACTACGAGGGGTTCCCGACGCCGGCGCGCTGGCCGACGGTGAAGACCGATTGGGAGCGGGACGTCCTCGAGCAGAGCGGTCACGGCACGTTCGTCAACACGCTGGCCATGCTGCGCGAGTTCGCGGCCGCGGCCCGCGACCTCGGCGCGACACCGGAGCTCGAGGCCTACGACCTGGGCCACGTCGCGATGGCGCGCTTCCTCATCGACGAGGGCACGCTGCAATCACCGGTCCGCATCCAACTCGTCCTCGGGGTGCTCGGCGGGGCGGGGAACGACCTCGAGGACCTGTTCATGCTGCGTGAGCGCGCCCTGCGCATCCTCGGCGACGATCTCGCTGACCTCGGCGTGGCCGCCACCGGCTACCCGATGCAGCTCCGCCACGCCGCGGTGGCGCTGTCGTTGGGCATGGACTGTCGCGTCGGGCTCGAGGACAGCCTGCGTGTCGAGCGCGGGCGCGTGGCCGAGTCCAACCGCGAGCTGGTGGACGCTGCAATGACCCTCGCCGCGTGCGTCGGTCGGCCGATCGCCGGCCCTGACGAGCTGCGCGGGCGCCTGACGCCGTGGCGCTCCTCGCGCCAGGAGGTGGCGGCATGAGCACCCAGGCAGCCGTGACGGTGGCCGAGCCGGACGCCTCGCTGCTCGGCCGGGTGGCCGTCGTGACCGGCGCGGCCGGCGCGCTCGGCAGCGCCATCGTGGAGGAGTTCACGCGCTGCGGCGCCGATGTCGTGGGCGTCGATCTCAACGGCGAGCACTGCTTGCACGCCGACATCGCCACCGCCGCGGGCAACGCGGCGATGGTCGCCGCCGCGCTCGAGCGCCACGGCCGCCTGGACGTCCTCGTCCTGAACGCCGGCGCCCAGCACATGGCGCCTATCGGCGAGTTCTCCGAGGAGGAGTGGCACCGGCTGCTGGACGTGATGCTGACCGGTCCGTTCCTGGCCATCCGGGCCGCGTGGTCGGAGCTGATCCGCCGTCCCGGCGGGCGCATCCTCGTCACGGCCTCGACGTCGAGCTTCGTCGCTGAGCGCTACAAGGCCGCGTACGTGGCCGCCAAGCACGGCGTCCTAGGCCTGACCAAGGTGGCCGCGCTCGAGGGCGCCGAGCATGGGCTCACCGCCAACGCCGTGGCGCCCTCCTGGATGCGCACGCCGCTGGTCGAGGGGCAGGTGGCCGACCGCGTCCGCCTCCTCGGCAAGCCCGAGCACGAGATCATCGCCGAGCTCGTCGCCGAGCAGGCGACCAAGCGCTTCGTCGAGCCCGCCGAGGTCGCCGCCACGCTGGCGTTCCTGGCCGGGTCCGGCTCCTCGGCAATCACGGGCACGTGCGTGCCGGTCGACCTGGGGGCGCTGGCATGACTCGGTCGCGACGGTCCGCGAGATCAAGCCCGGCCTTGAGAACGTGACGCTGACCTGCGCGCGCGAACTCGCCGATTACGGCGTCGAGGGCGCGATCGAACGACGCCCGGACGTGCTGGGTGGCGTCAACGTGCGGGGCGGCGCGGTGGTGCTCGCCGCGGTCGCCGAGGCGCACGGCCTTACTTACGTCGATGCCTCCACCGTGCTGGCGGTGGCGGCATGATCGGTCCTGCGAACTCACCCGCGATGACGTTCGCCGTCGACACCGGCGGGACGTTCACCGACCTCATCGTCGACACGGGCCGCGAGCTACGCCTGTTCAAGGCGCACACGACGCCCGCGGACCCGGTCGACGGCGTGCTCGACGTGCTCGAGGGGGCGGCGCACGAGCTGGGCGTGGACCGCCGGACGCTGCTGGCCGGCGGCGAGCGATTCATCCACGGCACGACGCACGCGATCAACGCGCTCGTGACCGGCAACACCGCGCGGACCGCGTTCCTCACGACCGAGGGTCACCCCGACATCCTGCTGTTCCGCGAGGGTGGCCGGGTCCAGCCGTTCGACTTCGGTGTGCCCTACCCCGAGCCGCTGGTGCCGCGCGCGTTGACGTTCGAGGTCCCCGGGCGCGTCCTCGCCGACGGCACGATCCACCGCGAGCTCGACGAGGATCGCGTGCTCGAGATCGCGCACGAGCTGCGCGCCCAAGGGGTGGAGGCGGTGGCCGTCGCGCTGCTGTGGAGCATCGTCGACCCGGCGCACGAGCTGCGTGTCGGCGAGCTGCTCGCCGCACACCTCCCCGGCGTCCCGCTCACGCTGTCCCATCAGCTCAACCCGACACTGCGCGAGTACCGCCGCGCGTCCTCAACGTGCATCGACGCGTCACTCAAGCCCTTGATGACCACATACTTCGGATCGCTTGAGCGGCGTCTGGCGGAGGCCGGCTTCGGCGGGCGGGTGCTGATCGTCACCTCGCAGGGCGGCATGCTCGACGCGGCGGAGATCGCCGCCGCGCCCATCCACTCGATCAACTCGGGTCCCTCGATGGCACCGGTGGCGGGGCGCTTTCACGCCGCTCGCGAGCACGCCAGCGCCACTGCCATCGTGGCCGACACGGGCGGGACGACGTTCGACGTCAGCGTCGTCCGCGACGGGCTGATCCCGCGCACGCGCGAGACGTGGATCGGGCCGAAGTACCAGGGCCACATCACCGGCTTCCCGTCCGTGGACGTCACGAGCGTCGGGGCCGGCGGCGGCAGTATCGCCTGGATCGACGAGGGCGGATTGCTTCAGGTTGGGCCGCAGAGCGCCGGCTCCTCGCCGGGGCCGGCGTGCTATGCCAAAGGCGGCGACCGGCCGACCCTCACCGACGCCTGCCTGGTACTGGGCTACCTCGACCCCGCGTACTTCCTGGCCGGGGCCATGGTCCTCGACGCGAGCGCGGCCCGGCGGGTGATCGAGCGCGACGTGGCGCTGCCGCTCGAGCTCGACGTCGACGACGCGGCCGCCGCGATCGTGCGGATCGCCACCGAGAACATGGTGCACGCCATCGAGGAGATCACCGTCGGCCAGGGTCTCGACCCGCGCAACGCCGTGCTCGTCGGCGGCGGCGGCGCCGCGGGACTCAACCTCGTGGCCATCGCGCGGCGCCTTGGCTGCCGCCAGGTGATCATCCCCGAGACGGGCGCGGCCCTCAGCGCCGCCGGCGCGCTGCTGTCGGACCTCAGCGCGGACTACGCCGAGACCTACGTGACCGACACCGCCGGCTTCGACGCGGCCGGGGTCAACGCGGTGCTCGCTCGCCTGACCGACGCCTGCTCGACCTTCGCCCAGCGTGCCGCCCCGGGGATGCCCGCGACCATCGACTACATGATGGAAGCGCGCTACCCGCGCCAGAACTGGGAGATCGAGGTGCCGCTGGCGCGCGGCCAGCTCGACGGCGAGTCACACGTGGCCGCGCTCGCGCAGGCGTTCCACCGCGCCCACGACCAGCTGTTCGCCATCAGCGAGCCGGACTCTGCGGTCGAGATCGTCGCGTGGCGCGCCCGCGTCCGGGTGGCGCTCGGCGACGGCGCCGACCGCCGGATAGCGCCGTCGCGGCGGCACGCGCTGGAGCGCACCACCCGCCGCGTCTGGTTCGAGTTCGGCGGCTGGACCGACGCCGAGATCATCGACTTCGAGCAGCTGGCCGACGACTTGACCTTCGCCGGCCCCGCGGTCGTCGAATCGTCGTTCACCACCGTCGTCGTCGATCCCGGCGTGAGCGCGCGACGCACCGCGCACGGCGCGCTCGCGCTGACCCTGGAGGAGACATGAGCACCATCGAGCACACCGCTGCGCCGGCGGCGGACCCGATCGAGCTGGCCATCATCGCCAGCCGCCTGCGCGCGATCGTCCGCAAGATGAGCAACACGCTCTACCGCACGGGACGGTCGGGCGTGCTCAACACCGCCCGCGACTTCTCGTGCGCGATCGTCACCCGCGACAACCGCCTGCTGATGGCGGCCGACAGCCTCCCGATTCACGTCCTCAGCGGCCCCGACCTGATGGCCGAGGCGATGCAACGGTTCCATCCCGCGCTGCGCGCCGGCGACGCGTTCCTGCACAACTCGCCCTATCACGGCAACTCGCATCCGGCCGACCACTCGCTGCTAGTCCCGGTCGTCGACGACGCCGGCGAGCACCGCTTCACCGTCCTGGTCAAGGCCCACCAGGCCGACTGCGGCAACGCGCTGCCGACGACCTACATGGGCGCCGCGGTGGACGTCTACGCCGAGGGCGCGCTGATCTTCCCCGTCGTCCAGGTTCAGCGGACCTACGCGGACATCGCGGACATCATCCGGATGTGCGAGATGCGCATCCGCGTGCCCGAGCAATGGCGCGGCGACTATCTGGCCATGGTCGGCGCCGCCCGCATCGGCGAGCGCGAGCTGCTCGCGCTCGCAGGCGAGTTCGGCCAGGACCGGCTCGACGCGCGCACCGAGGAGTACTTCGACTACTCCGAGCGCATGGCCGTGGAGGCGATCCGCCGCCTGCCCGCCGGAACCGCGTCGGCGGCGACGCGCCACGACCCCTATCCCGGGGCGGCCGACGGCATCCCGGTTGAGGCCCACGTGTCCGTCGACCCCGAGCAGGCGTTGGTCGAAATCGACCTGCGCGACAACCCCGACTGCTACCCGTGCGGGCTGAACCTCAGCGAGGCGTGCGCGCGCACGGCGGCCATGATCGGGCTGTTCAACAGCCTCGAGGGGGACGTGCCGACCAACGCCGGCAGCTTTCGCCGGGTGCGCGTCCACCTCCGCCGTGGGTGCGTCGTGGGCATCCCCGACCACCCGCACAGCGCATCGGTAGCCACCACCAACGTCGCCGATCGCGTCACCAGCGCCGTGCAGCTCGCGCTCTCCAGACTGGGAGAGAACCACGGGATGGCCGAGCCGGGACCGTTCGGTGCACCCGCGGCGGCGGTCATCTCGGGCGACGACCCACGCACGCAGCAACCCTTCGTCAACCAGCTGTTCCTGGTCTTGTCGGGCGGGGCGGGCGGCCCGCTCAACGACGGCTGGCTCACGCTCTGCCATGCCGGCAACGGCGGAATGCTGTTCACCGACAGCGTCGAGGTCGACGAGCTCAGCTTCCCGATGCTGATCGACGCCCAGCGCCTGATGCCCGACAC
>CALMNS010000352.1 GCA_937871635.1 uncultured Solirubrobacter sp. | reverse complement strand
CGCTCGAGGGGCGTGGCGCGGTGGCCGTCGTCGACGGCCAGATGCCGGTGGCCGAGGCGAGCGGCACGCTGAGCGGGCAGAAGCTCGCGGTGCCCGACGCCGCATGGGCGGACACCCTGCTGGTGGTGGCGGGCGAGCGGGTCTTCGCCGTGGCGCCGGGGGACGTGGCGATCGAGCCGTCGTCGTCGATCGACCCCACCCGGCGCCTCTTCACGGTGACCCTCGACGGCGCCGCCGCGGAGGAGCTGCCGGGCTCGTTCGAGGACGCGTGGCGCGCGCTGGCGATCGCCACCGCCGCCGAGTCGGTCGGCGTGGCCGAGCGGGCGATGGAGATGTCCGTCGCCTACGCGAAGGAGCGCAAGCAGTTCGGCCGGCCGATCGGCACCTACCAGGCGGTCTCGCACCGCTGCGCGCAGATGCTCCTCGAGGTGGAGGGCGCGCGGTCCGTCGTCTACTGGGCGGCGTGGGCGCTCGACCACGCGCCCGAGGAGGCGGCCGTCGCCACGAGCGCCGCCAAGGCGTACGCCTCCGACTGCGGCGCCCGGGTGACCGGCTCGGCCATCCAGGTCCACGGCGGGATCGGCTTCACCTGGGAGCACGACCTGCAGTTCCTGTTCAAGCGCGCGACCGCGAACGCCTACCACCACGGCGACGCCCGGACGCACCGCGACCGGGTGGCGGAGGCGGTCCTCAGCCGCGGAGGAAGCGGCGCACCTCGCGCCGCTTGACGTCCTCGGGCACCGCCACGCCCCCGTCGGGCTGCACGCGGCCGAGCACCTCGGTGTCGGGGGTGCCGCCCGTGGCCATCGCGCCGAAGAGGCCGAGCAGCGACGGGCCCGCCATGTCCGAGCGGATCGCCTTCGGCGCCGCCCAGGCGACCAGCGGGCCGCGCAGGAAGGTGGTCGGGGAGACGACGCGGCCGCGGATGGCCGACAGGATCTTCTGCTGGCGGCGCGCGCGGGTGAGGTCGTCCTCGCTCGGCTTGCACTCGTTCTTCCGGGTGCGGGCCAGGGCGAGGGCGGCGCGGCCGTCGAGGTGGTTCTCGCCCGGCTTGAGCCGCAGCGTGTAGCCGCCGTTCTTGAAGCCCCCGTTGATCCGCGAGACCACGCAGCCCGTGCGGACGTCGACCCCGCCGAGCGCGTCGATGAAGGCGGGGAAGTTCTCGAAGTTGACCTCGACGAGGTGGTTGACCTCGATCCCGAGGTACTGCTCGACCGTCTCCACCGCGAGCGCCGGTCCGCCGAACGCGTAGGCGGCGTTGATCCGGTCGCGCCCGAAGCCGGGGATGTCGACCTGGGTGTCGCGCGGGATGGAGAGCCGCGCCGAGCGCCCGCCCCCGGCGCGCAGGAGGAGCATCGTGTCCGACCGGGACGGCGATCCGATCTTGGTCGCTCCCGGCTCCTTGGAGCCCTTCGTCCGCGCGTCGGAGCCGAGCACGAGGATCGTGTTCGGGCTCGTGAGGGTGTAGCCCGAGTCCGAGAGCGCGTTCCCGGCGGCGTCGGTGACCGACTCGCGCTGGAGGAGCGCGGAGACCATGAAGACGACGAGCGAGAGGAGTGCCCAGCCGACCGCGGCCAGGACCAGGTAGCCGGCGACCCGTCCGGGGGAGATCCGGCGCCGCCGCTTCGGCCCCTCCTCGCCGCCACCGGCGCCGGCGCCGATCCGCTCGTCGCGGCCACCGAAGGGACGCGGCCGGGAGCGGTAGACGCGGTACTCGGGAGGGCTGTCGGTGTGGCGGGGGTCGGCCATCGGCGGCGGTGTATCGTGGCGAGTCCCGTGCCGGCCCGCTTCGCCATCGGGGTCGATCTCGGCGGTACCAAGCTACTGGCCGGCGCGGTGGGCCCCGACCTCTCCGTCCACCACCGGGCCCGCCGGCCGGCGCTCGGGCTCGACCAGGCCGGGCTCGTCGAGATGTGCGTGCAGGCGGTGCAGGAGGCGAGCGCCGCGGTCGACGGCGAGGTCACCTGCGTGGGGTTCGGGATCCCCTGCACCTTCGACCGGCGGACCGGCCTGGCGGTCATGGCGGTCAACCTCCCGCTGGCCGACATCCCGTTCCGCGACGTGATGGCCGAGCGGCTCGGGCTGCCGGTGGTCGTCGACAACGACGCCAACTGCGCGGCGCTCGCCGAGGCGCGGGCCGGCGCGGGCCGGGGGGCGTCCGAGCTCGTGATGCTGACGCTCGGGACCGGGATCGGCGGCGGGCTGATCCTGGGCGGCGAGATCTACCGGGGGGCGATCGGGGCCGGAGCCGAGCTCGGGCACGTGGTGGTCGACATGGACGGCCCGCCGTGCCAGGGGAACTGCCCGAACCGTGGTTGCCTCGAGGCGGTCGCCTCCGGGACGGCGCTCGTCCGCGAGGCGTCGCTCGCCGTGGCCGCGCGCCCGGCCACGCTGCTCGGGCGGGCGCTCGAGGACGGCCGGCCGCTGACCGGGCCGCTGATCACCGAGCTCGCCCACGACGGCGACGAGGTGGCCCGCGACGTGCTGGCGCTGATCGGTCGCCGGCTCGGAGTGGGCCTCGCGTCGCTGGTCAACATCTTCAACCCCGAGGTGGCCGTGATCGGCGGCGGCGTGATCGCCGCGGGGGAGATGCTCCTCGCCCCCGCCCGGGCGGAGATGCGCGCGCGGGCGCTCGCTCCGGGGCGTGACTTCGTGCGCGTCGAGGCCGCGGCCTTCGGTCAGGAGTCCGGCATGATCGGCGCCGCGCTGCTCGCGCACGAGGGACTCGAGGGGCGGGGGTGAGCGGGACTCGGGGAGGGCCTGCGAGGGCGGGCGGGCGCCTCCTCGTCTGCGCGACGCCCATCGGCAACCTCGACGACGTCACGCTGCGCGTGCTCGCCGCGCTCCGCGACGCCGACGTGGTCGCCTGCGAGGACACGCGCCACACGCGCGGGCTGCTCGACCGGCACGGGATCGCGGCCCGCGCGCTCCTCTCCTACCACGAGCACAACGAGCGCGCGCGCAGCGAGGAGCTCGTCCGCCGGATCGCCGGCGGCGAGGTGGTCGCCCTCGTCTCCGACGCGGGGATGCCCTCGGTCTCGGACCCCGGGTGGGTGCTCATCGACGCGTGCTGGGCGGCCGGCCAGCGCGTCGAGGTCCTGCCCGGGCCGTCGGCGGCGGTCACCGCGCTCGTGGTCTCGGGGCTCCCGGCCGAGCGCTGGCGGTTCGTCGGGTTCCTGCCCCGGCGGGGCGGCGCCCTGGCCGACTCCTTCACGGCGGAGGAGACGACGGTGGCCTACGAGTCGCCCCGTCGGGTGGGGGCCTCCCTCGCGGCGCTCGCCGCGGTGGACGCCGAGCGCCCCGTGGCGGTCTGCCGGGAGCTGACCAAGCTCCACGAGGAGGTCGTGCGCGGGACCGCCGGGGCGCTCGCCGCGCGTTACCAGGAGGAGGCCGTCCGGGGCGAGGTGGTGCTCGTCATCGGCGCCGCGCCCCCAGGTGTCACCGGCGTCGCGGTGGGGCGCGCGGCGGTCGGCCGCCTCGTCGCGTCGGGCGCGCGGCGGCGGGAGGCCGCCAAGGTGGTGGCCGAGCTGACCGGCGGCTCGGCGAACGAGCTCTACGAGGGTGAAGCGCGCGGGTAGCCGCAGTGCGGTGCGGGCCTCGGCGGGGTCCCTCGCGCTTGCGCTTTCCCGTCGGCCGCGTCGGTCACGTCAACCGCTCGGTCGGCGGAGACGGGTTCGGCCGGGCGATGGTCGCGCGGCGTTGGACATGGGGTGTCCTTAAAAAATGGACACTGGATGACTCTCAACGAGAGGCAACGCGTGTCCTTTCTCTGGACGCGGAGCACCACCACGATGCAGAGCCACGGGTTCGACGACGCGTGGCGATGCCGTGGCATGGCCGCTGGTGGGCGCGCCCGAGCGCGGTCGCTCACCGACCGGATACCCGGGCCAGCGAGCCGCTGGAGCGGCGGGCCGGTCGCCCTGGCTTCCTGACCACGCTTCCTGACCTGAGCCGTTGACGTCGATCCCGGCGGCTCGGCTGCGCTGCGTGACGGCTCTGCCACAGGACTGTGCCGATCCAGTGACAATCGACGCGCTCGCGCCCGCCGGCGTGCGCGGCGGCTCTAGGTTCGCCCGATGGTGCTCCTCCCGGTCTTCCTGCTCCTGCTCCTGCTCCTCGCCGGCGCCCCGGAGGCGCGGGCGGGCGGCGACGGGTGGCTTCGCCCGGTCGCCGGGGAGGTGGTGCGCCCCTTCGACTTCGGGACGCGGAGCCCGTTCGCCGGCGGGCAGCACCGGGGCGTCGACCTGGCCGCGCCGCCGGGGACCGTCGTG
>CALMNS010000351.1 GCA_937871635.1 uncultured Solirubrobacter sp. | reverse complement strand
GTCGAGGAGAGTCCATGACCACCGAGAACACTGGTGCGCGAGCGCTCGTGGTGGGTGCAGGCATATGCGGGCTCGCCGCGTCGATCGCCCTGGCAGGGGAAGGGCTCGAGGTCGAGCTCGTCGAGCGGCAGACGGACATCGAGGCGCTCGGCAGCGGCATCACGCTCATCGGCCCCGCGCTGCGCGCACTGCGGATGTTGGGAGTAGCCGACGAGTGCTTGGCGGAGGGGTACGGCGTCACGACCTTCGAGACCGTCGACGTCCACGGAGAGCTCGCTAGCAGCTTCGAGCTTCCATCTCCGGTCGGCGACGACCTGCCCGGGATGCTCGGGATAATGCGCCCCGCGCTGCATCGGGTGCTCCTGGACCAGGCCTACAGGAGCGGCGCGACCATCCGGACGCGGACGCGCCCCACCTCCCTGGAGGTGCGCCCGGACGCGGTCGACGTGACCTTCGACGGCGGCGATCGCGCGACCTATGACCTCGTCGTCGGCGCCGACGGATTGCGCTCGTCGGTTCGGGAGCTGTTGTTCGGTCCGATGCCGCAGCGGTTCCTCGGCCAAGGGTGCGTACGGGTCACGCTGCCGCGGCCGGCGAGGGTCACCGGCGAGATCCAGTACCAACCGGCCGGCGACGTCTTCGTCGGCTTCACGCCCACCTCGGCGCAGAGCATGTACATGTACTGCTCGTTCCCGCTCGCGGAGGACTGTCGGCCTACGCCGGTCGAGATCGTCGAGCTCGTCCGACGCAAGACCGCGCCGTTCGCCGGCCTGCTCGACGAGGTCCGTGATCACATGGTCGACCCGGGTCAGGTCAACCTCGCGAGGTTCCACACTGTGTTGGCCCCGCATCCGTGGTCGCGCGGACGCGCGGTGATCGTCGGAGACGCGGCGCACTGCCCCGCACCACAGTTGGCCGCAGGCGCCGCGATGTGCCTCGAGGACGCGGTGGCCCTCGGCGCGGAGGTAGCTGCCGCTCCGAGCATCGAGGACGCACTGCCAGCCTTCTCCGCTCGCCGCCACGACCGTTGCCGCTTCGTCGTCGAGACCTCGAGCTTGTTGAGCCGGTGGCAGACCTATCCGGGAAGCTCCGACCAGGATCACGAGCGCGTGACCGCCGATGCGTTCGCCGTGCTCTCCGAGCCGTTCTAGGACCACCATGAGGAGCGAGCATGCCCCACACGCCTGACCCGGACAGCCAGCTGCTCGGAGACTACATCGCCTCGTGCACGAACTGGGGGCGCTGGGGCGCCGACGACAAGATCGGCACGCTGAACCTCGTCGGCCCCGAGGAGGTGCTTCGCGCCGCAGGGCTGGTGCGCAAGGGGACACCGATCTCGCTCACCCTGCCCTACGACCAGAACGGGCCGCAGTCAGGCGGCTTCCGCAACAACCCGCAGCTGCTCCTCACGGCAACCGGAACCGACCATGTCAGCGGTGCGCAGGACCCGCTGCCCGGCCAGTTCGGGCCGGCGCGGGGGTTCGGCTTCTCAGACGACGTCCTCGTGATGCCCACGCAGTGCGGCACCCAGTGGGACTCGCTGTCGCACATCTTCTGGGAGGGCCGGATGTACAACGGGCGTCGCGCCGACGATGTGACGAGCCGGGGAGCGGCGGCGAACGGGATCGAGACCTACAACGGCCGGATCGTCATGCCCGCGATCCTGATCGATCTCCCGGCGCACCATGGCGTCGAGTCGCTCGAGCCCGGCCACGCGATCAGCTCCACCGAGATCGAGAAGTTCCTGCAGGCTCACGACCTGACGGTCCGCCCCGGTGACGCTCTGCTCGTCCGCACCGGGTTCATGGCCGCCCGCCGCGGCGACTGGGGCGACTACGCAGGCGGCGACGCTCCGGGCCTGTCGCTTCACATGGCCCCCTGGCTGCATGACCACCACATCGCCGCGGTCGCGACCGACACCTGGGGCGTCGAGGTCCGGCCGAACGAGATCGGCTACTTCCAGCCGTTGCACGTCGTCTCGCTCGTCCACGGCGGCATGGCCTTCGGCGAGATGTTCGACCTCGACGCGCTCGCGGCCGACTGCGCCGGCGACGGCGTCTACACGTTCATGCTCGCCGCCTCGCCGCTGCCGATCACCGGCGCGTCGGGAGCTCCCGTCGGCGCGGTCGCGATCAAGTAGGCGCGCGTGTTCGAGCCCTTCCCCGACAAGTACGTCTGGAACCTCTCCGTCGGCCTGAGCCTCGCCGTCGGCGGGTTGATCGGCGAGGTCGACCGAGCGTGCCGGGCACTGCAGACCCTGCCTGATGGCGACGAGGACGCGCAGACCCAAGCGTTCTTCACTGTGTGGTGCGGGCTGGCTGACGAGCTGGTCTCGCTGGCACGCGAGGACGAGCACAACGGCAGGACCCGGAGCGCCGGCTTCAAGTTCCACCGTGCTGCGGTCTACTACCAGACGGCCGAGCGCATGCAGGCGCACACCTTCGAGCCACGTAAGACGGCCTACCGCAACGCGCTCGACTGCTTCTCGCGCTACCTGTCCCTGACCGAGCAGCCGGCCGCGCTCGTCGAGGTGCCGTACGGCGAGACGAGCCTCCCCGGCATCCTCGTGCTGCCCGAGGCAGAGGCGCCCGTCGCCTGCGTCCTCTTCTTCAATGGTCTCGACAGCACCAAGGAGCAGATCTACGGCACGGGGACGGCCGACGAGCTGCGGCGGCGCGGCATCGCGACGCTCATCGTCGACACTCCTGGCGCCGGCGAGGCCCTGCGCCTGCGCGGGCTGACGGCGACCCCCGAGACCGAAGGCTGGGCAGCCGCGTGCATCGACTTCCTCGCCGCGCGTCCCGAGGTCGACGCCGGGATGGTCGGCATGCTGGCCTGGTCGCTGGGCGGCTACTACGGTCCCCGCGCCACCGCGTACGAAAAGCGGCTGCGCTTCGGTGTCGCCTGGGGATCGAACTACGACTGGGGCCAGGTGCAACTCGAGCGCCTGCGCAACCAGGGCAACCGGCCAGTGCCGCACTACTGGCAGCACGTCCAATGGGTGTGGGGATGCCGGAGCCTCGACGAGTTCCTCGAGCTCGCTCCTCGCATCACCCTGCGCGGGGTCGCGGACCGCATCGCCGTGCCGTTCCTGGTCGTCCACGGCGAGCGCGACCGCCAGATCTCCGTCGAGTACGCCAACCAGCTTTACGACGACCTCGTGAACAGCCCCCGACGTGAACTGAAGATCTTCGGCGACCGCCAAGGCGGCGTCGAGCACTGCAGCATCGACAACGTTCCGGTCGTGCGCGACTACATCTGCGACTGGATCGCCGAGACCCTCGCCGAGCTTAAGCCCGTCGCTCCCACAGGCGCCCTCGAGGCGCATTGATCACGGAGGCCTACATGCGCGAGCCGCTCTTTCACAGTCTCGGATACCTGGGCGTGACGTCACCGCGCGCGGCGGACTGGCCTACGTTCGCCGTCGACGTCTTCGGCATGGAGGTCGTCCCCCGCGACGACGGCACCCAGCTCATGCGCTGGGACGACCGCGCCTTCCGGCTGGCCGTGCACCCCGGTGAAGAGGACCGCATCGCCTACGTCGGCTGGGAGGCGCCCCACGGCACGCGATTCGCCGAGATCGTCAGCGAGCTCGAGCGCAGCGGCGTGCAGGTCGAGTCCGAGCCGGCCGAGGTCGCTCGCGCCCGCATGGTGCGCGAGCTGGCGTCGTTCGAGGACCCCTTCGGGATCCGCCACGAGCTCTTCACCGGTGCTGTCGAGTTCGACCGCACGTTCCGCGGCGCGCGCTCCACCACCGCCTTCCGCACGGGACCGCAGGGCCTCGGACACGCGGTGCTAGTCATCCCCGACCTCGACGTCGGCATGGCGTTCTACGAAGGGGTCCTCGGGCTGCGCTGCACCGACATCGTGAAGCACGGCGACGAGCTGGGCACGATGTGCTTCCTGCGCTGCAACACGCGCCACCACAGCATCGCCCTGTGGGAGATGCCCGGCGAGCTGCTCGGCCTGCAGCACATGATGGTCGAGTCCGCCGACGTCGACGAGGTCGGCCGGGCCTACGACGTAACCCTGCGCAGCGACTGGGAGCTCAGCGCGACGCTCGGTCGTCACGTCGGCGACGAGCAGATGTCGTTCTACACGCGCTCGCCGAGCGGCTTCGACGTCGAGCTCGGCTGCGACTCGATCGACATCGACGACGCTCAGTGGACCATGCGGCTCATCGACCGCACCGCCGGAGCGCGCAACGAGGTCTGGGGTCATCAGTTCCAGCCGCTGGGCCCGCAGAGCTCGCTGCGGCCCGTCCGGACGGTCGCATGATCGACGTCCACGCCCACGTGTTCTTCGACGAGCTCCTCGGTCAGGCCGGCAAGTACGGCCCGCGCATCGAGGACACGGCGGACGGCTGCCGGCTCGTCACCGGCGCCATGACGTGGCCGCTCGCCGGTCCCTCGGCGCTCGCCGTGTTGCCCGGCGAGCGCGTCGAAGCCCTCGATGCGGCCGGCATCGACCTGCAGATCGCCACGATCACCCCTCTGTGGCTGTTCCACCACGCGCCGGCCGAGATCGCCGAGCCGTTCGCCCGACGCGCCAACGAGCTGCTCGCCGGCTGGTGCGAGCAGACCGCCGGTCGCGTCCGTCCCCTCGCCCAGCTGCCCACGCAGGACCCGCAGGCGGCGGCCGACGAGCTGCGCTATTGCGTAGAGCAGCTCGGGATGCTCGGGGGCTACATCGGCTCGGACGCGCGTGAGCACCTCGACGGTCCCGACCTGGGTCCGGTCTACGCGGCCTGCGAGGAGCTCGACGTGCCGCTGTTCGTGCACTCGGCCATGCCGGGAGTCGACGGTCCGCCCGGAGATCCGCGGCTCGAGCGCTGGATCGGCCAGGCGGTGCTCGGCTACCCGCTCGAGGACACGATCGCGGTCAGCGCGTTCCTCCTTGGGGATGTCCTGGACCGCCATCCCGCGCTCGATGTCTGCTTCAGCCACGGCGGCGGCGCCATCCCGCTGCTGTGGGGACGGATCAGGGCGTTTGCCGGCACGGGACGATCGCCGGTGGACGCCGAGACGCTGACGCGGCACCTGCGCCGGCTGTGGTTCGACCAGCATCTGCACTTCGAGGCCGGCCTCCGCCTGCTCGAGGAGGTCGCCGACCCGGCGCATCTCGTGTTCGGCTCGAACTTCGGCGGCTGGGACGCCCAGCGTCACGACGGCGTCCCGGACGACCGGCTCACCGCGAACGCCCGCGTCCTGCTGCGGCTGTGACGGCTCAGACGGTCAACTCCGGCGTAGCGCCAGCACGCCGCGTCTTTGGTACAGCAAACCGGCCCGTAGCCGTACGGACGCTGCAGAGCCGCCCGACTGGCGTCTGCACTAGAGCTCGGCGTACCACCGACGACACGCAGCGCGCCGAGATCACGGCCAGCCCGCTGCGGGCCTCGCTCGAGCAGTTGGCCGGCCCCCCGAAGGCGCTCGTCATCAACGCCGAAGCCGACGTCCTGCGCGACGAGGGCGAGGCCTACGCCCGCGCACTGCGCGCGGCAGGAGTCGACGTCACCGCCACCCGCTACGGCGGCGCCATCCACGACTTCATGATGGTCAACGCGCTGCGCGAAACCAACGCAGCCGACGCCGCGATCGCGCAGACCGTCGCGTTCATCGCCCGCGCACTGCGCTCCTGACGGCAAGCCGCAGGCGCGAGGGGCGGGGACGCCGATCGCCCCGCCCCCAGCGCCGAAGCTGGCACCACCCGCCCCCTGACCTCCGCCTCAACCATGGACTTCCCGTTGCCCCTTCCCCTCTCGCAGACCCCATCGGGTCCGGCTTCGGCCCGCACACGACCGCCCGGGAGGTCCTCGGTGAGCGTCGCCTCGACGGATCGACCGCGATCGTCACGGGCGGCTACTCCGGCCTCGGCCTCGAAACCGCTCGCGTCCTCGCCGGCGCGGAGCCACTGTGGTCGTCCCCGCCAGACGGCCGGAGATCGCCCGTGCGGCGCTGGCCGGCATGCCCGGGAGCGTCGAGTGGGAGACGCTCGGTCTCGTCGACGCAGACTCGATCGACGCCTTCGCGCAGCGCTTCCGTTCGAGCGAGCGGCCACTCGACCTGCTGGTCGGCGCCGCCGGCGTCATGGCACTGCCGCTGCAGCGCGACCGTGCCGGCAACGAGATGCAGCTGTCAGCAGGCCGGGGAGGAGAGGCTGCCAGTTCGCTTCGCACGCGCACTCAGGGAAGACGCCGCGGCTAGGCTCAAACTCGACCGGAATCCGGTTAGCGAACTACCGGTTGTCGTGCTACCGTTCTTGGGACGATCCCGACAGAACGAGGAGCCCATGACCACCATCTCGACCGAACAGGACGTCGCCACGCTGATCAACGTCTTCACGGTGCGACCCGAAGATCAGCAGCGCCTCGTGGACGTGCTCTCACAGGCAGCGTCGACGATGAAGCGCCTCCCGGGCTACATCTCGTCCAACATCCACAAGGGTCTGGACGGCACGAGGGTCGTCAACTACGTGCAGTGGCGAAGCCCCGAGGACTTCGAAGCGATGCTCGAGAACCCCGCGGCGGCCCCGCACATGCAGGAGGCCGCCGACATCGCCGAGAAGTACGAGCCGCTCTTCTACGAAGTCTCCTTCGTGGACGAGGTCGCCGACCGTTCCGGCTAGACCGCGGCCGCGAAGGCGAGCGCCTCGCGCCGTGCCCGGAGCCATGCGGTGAGCTCATCCGCTGGGAGCGTGCGGCCCATCCCGAAGCCCGGGCGAGGTCGCAGCCGTTGGCGCGCAGGTCGCGGGCGGCGTCCGGGTGCTCTAGGCCTTCGTCGACACCGCGTTCGTCGTTGATGACGGTGACGAAGATGTCTGGACGCCCGGTTCGCTCGGTGGCGACGTGGTGAGCGTCGTACAGGATCTCGAGAAGCTCACGCTGGTTCATTGCGCCACCGATCGCCATTGCTCACGCGGGTCAGGCCGTTTCGAGATGCGCGTCGTCAATCCACCGCAGGAGCAACGAGAGTGCTGCCAGGCGCTCGAGGGCTTGCTGCTCGTCGAGCTCGTGCTCCTCGTTCGGGAGGTGGCCGAGCGGATTGCGGATCGCTTGGAAGCATCCGGCGCCGAACGACATCGCGCCCTCGCGCATCGACTTCCGAGTCTGCTCATCTGCGATCTGCGGGAACCTTAGGCGGGGCCGCCCGGGCTCGGGGGGCTTCTCGCCGAACGCTTCACGAACGAGCTTGAGGTCGGAGAGGTCACGGCGCCCGAGCTTCTCCTGGAGGCGGGAGTTCACCGCCTTGGCAGCAGCGAGGACAGCTTCGTGACGGTGGCCCGTCGACCACTGCGCCGAAGCAGCCGTCCAGATGAGAGGGTGCAGATGACCGGCAGACAGCTGCGGCGCGTCGTCGTGCTCGGCGAAGAGCCCGGTGATCTCTTCATGTGAAGCGATCCGCGACAGGAGGCGCGAGCACGCATCACGCTCGGCCTGGAACTCGAACTGCGAGGAAGGCTCGTTCTCGTGACGCCACGCCGGGTAGAGGCGGTCGAGAATTGGGATGATCCGCTCCGACATTGCGAGCGCCTTCTCGCGACCGCAGATCGGGTGGCTCGAGGTCGTGAGGAATCCTTCGCGCGAGCTGTTCCGCGGTGCGGCCTGGGTAGTGAAGGTTTCGAGCTCGGTCTTGACTCCGGCAACGTCTACGCCGCGAAGGTTCAGCACGAGTGGCACGGCCGGTAGTTCGCGGTGTCCCAGTTGATCGCTGGCATGGGGCGGAGGCTAGCCCCCGCGCGGGACAGCCTGCGGGATAGTCGCTGCCGTCGTGAGCGGTCCTCCAGGGGCCTTCTTTTAGCTATAGACCGCCGGATCTGGCCGTGGAGGCTCCCCTGGGGCCCTGAGCGGCTCCAGGGGCAGGGGGGAGCGATGCTCTCGAGGTGGAACTCGTGCCCATGGAGCAGCTTTCGGGGTACGCTCAGGGACGTTGCGCGGTCAACGATGCCCACGCGCCCCGCTGTAGAGCCAAGGCGACGACCGGAATCGAACCGGTGTACACGGCTTTGCAGGCCGCTGCGTAACCACTCCGCCACGTCGCCAGCTGAGCTGCGGCCACTCTAGTGGCCCGGCTCGAGCGTTAGTTGAGCGGCCGCACTCCCTCGGGCAGCGCGCCGCCGGCGAGCAGGTCGGCGCCCGCGTCGGCAAGGGCGGTCAGCGCGAGGCGCTGCGTCCACGGACCGAAGGAGATCCGCGCGACGCCGAGCTCGGCGAAGCGCGCCTGGGGGAGGGAGCCGGGGACGCCGATCACGCTGAGCCGCTGCGGGCCGAGCGCGTCGACGAGCGCGCGCACCGCGTCCTCGTCGAGCTTGCCGGGCACGAAGACGCACGCGGCGCCCGCGTCGAGGAACGCCCGGCCGCGCTCGATGGCGTCGGCGAGGACGTCGGCGGGGTCGCGGTCGCCGGCCATGAGGAAGGCGTCGGTGCGCGCGTTGAGGACGAACGGGACGCCCTCGCTCTCGCCGGCGGCGACGACCGCCTCGACCGCGGCGACGGCCTCGGCGAGCGGCTTCATCTGGTCCTCGAGGTTCCCGCCGACGGCTCCGGCGCCGATCGTCCGCCGCGTCGTCTCCCCGGCGTCCCCGTACCCCGCCTCGATGTCGGCGCTGACGGGGAGGTCCGTCGCCCCGGCGATCTCGGCGATGGCGTCGATCATCAGGTCGCGCGGGATGGCCTCCCCGTCGGGATAGCCCCGCGAGGCGGCGATCGAGTGGCTCGCGGTGGCCAGCGCCCGGCAGCCCGGCAGGTCGGCGACCACCTTCGCGCTGATGACGTCCCAGACGTTCACCACCACGAGCATCTCCGGGTCGGTGTGCAGTCGCTTGAGCTCGGTGGCCTTCTCCGCGAGGGTCATGAACGGACCGTAGCCAGCGCCATGGTGCAATGACGCCATGGCAGACGCAAGCTGGGACCGGACGGACCGCTACCTGAGCGATGCGCTGGTCGGCGCGGATCCCGCCCTCGACGCCGCCCTCGCGGCGAGCGCGGCGGCCGGGCTGCCCCAGATCGAGGTGACGGCCAACCAGGGCAAGTTCCTCTCCCTGCTCGCCAGGCTGTGCGGCGCGGCGTCGATCCTCGAGCTGGGGACGCTCGGCGGCTACTCGACCACCTGGCTCGCGCGGGCCCTGCCGCCCGGCGGCCGGCTCGTCACGCTCGAGGCGGAGCCCGGCTACGCGGAGGTGGCACGCGGGAACCTCGAGCGCGCCGGCCAGCTCGAGAAGGTCGAGATCGTGGTCGGCCCCGCGCTCGAGACGCTGCCGTCGGTCGACGGTCCGTTCGACCTCGTCTTCATCGACGCCGACAAGGCGAGCACGCCCGAGTACCTCGGCTGGGCGCTCCGCCTCACCCGGCCGGGCAGCCTGATCGTCGTCGACAACCTCGTGCGCGGCGGGCGGGTGGCCGACGCGGCGAGCGACGACCCCGCGGTCCTCGGCATGCGCCGCGCCATCGAGCTCATGGCAAGCGAGCCCCGGCTCGACGCCACCGCCATCCAGACCGTCGGCGCCAAGGGCCACGACGGCTTCGCGATCGCGCTCGTCCGCGCGCCCGGCGATTGCTAGCCTTGCCCCTCCCGGGGCCGTTAGCTCAGCTGGGAGAGCGCCTGCTCGACAAGCAGGAGGTCACTGGTTCGAGCCCAGTACGGCCCATCGATGGAAAGCCCGATTACCGGGGTTTTCGTCGTAGAAGAGGCAGGTCGTGGTAGCAATATGGTCGCGTTTCCGGGCCGGCTTGAGGAGGTAGCCTTCTCGCCGTGGCGGGTCCCGGGACTCTGCGGAGCTTCGCGCCGCTCTCGCTGCCGAGGTCGGCGAGGAGGCATTTCGGGGCACGGAGGTGGCGGCGAGCGAGGAATACGAGCGTTCCGAGCTGACGCTCTTCCGGGGGTAGGGTCGACGGATGGCCGAGCTGCCGATCCGATCTCACGCCCTCGAGTACTCGCCTGATCGCGCCCCGGGTGGTGCGGACGGGTATCGGTGGCACGTCCACCTTGAGGAAAACGACGCTGCCGTCGAGTACCTCGTCGTCGACCTGACGGGAACAGAGGCGACCCGGACCAGGCTAGGTACCGAGGAGCTCGACGCCAAGGTCGAGCACGCGCTGCAGCGGTTGGCGTCCAGTCGGCTGAGCAACCACTCGGATCCGCTCGCGCAGGCGGCCGAGTGGAACGCGCCTGTCTTGCGGCGCGCCGAGCACTTCGGCTAGAAAGCTCATGGCCGGGCGAGCGGAGCGGGAGGTCGCGGCGGAGAGGCGCGACCCACGGCTGGGCCACGGGCGCGAGGCGGTCGTCGCGGACTGGTGGGCCGCCATGGACGCCGCCGAGCGGGTCCGCACCCTCGCCGATATGGGCCTGCGCGAGCTTCAGTCGTCCGTGGCGCATGAGGAGCATCGTCTCGGCCGCTTCGTCGGCGATCCCGGCCTGACGCAGCACCTCGAGGACTTGCCCAAGGCGCCCAAACCGCGAGGATCGGACTCAGCTCGCTGGGAGGAGCTCCTGGCCGCTATCGGTCTGGACGCGCCCCCTCGTCGACCGTTGCCTGAGGAACCTCGCCGAGGCGCTTCAGGAGCTGATCGCCATCCGACACGTCATCGTCCACCTGGCGGGGCGACCCGAGCACAAGGCGCTGAGGACGCCCCCAGCCTGCGGTGGGATAGGCGGTAAGAGCTTCGCGAACCGAACATGTCCGTCCTCCGGCCACCGTAAGGTCCGTTCGGTGGAGGAGCGTGAAGCTGAGGACTTGCCGGCGCTAGTCGAATCCGCGCTCGCTCTAACGAACGACCATCCAGACCAAGAGTGGTGGTTTCGCGGCCAGGCGAAGGCGAGCTGGAGCCTCGTGCCGTCCCTCTACCGACGCGTGCCGGATGTCAAGCAAGCGGTGGCGATCGAGTCTCAGGTGGCGTTGGAGTTCAACAACCGGTCGCGGATGATCGCCGAACGGGCGTCGGCCAGAGACAGTTGGGAGCTCTTCTTCTTGATGCAGCACCATCGTCTGCCGACGAGGCTCCTTGACTGGTCGCGCAATCTGCTCATAGCTGCCTACTTCGCGGCCTACGATCCCGCGTCTTGGCTGGATGTGGACGATCCACCATCGATCGTGATCCTAAATCCGCGCGAGTGGAACGTTGCAATGGTGGGGGCTGTTGGGATGACCGTCGCGGGACCCAGCGGGGTTATTAGCGACCTCACGAGCACCACGATGGCTGGCTATGAACCGCGGACGATGGGCAGCAAGTCAGGCCCCGATCAAGACCACGCTGTTGCGATAGCAGGGCCCGAGTTTGCCGCTCGCATCGTCGCTCAACGCGGGGCGTTTACGGTCTTCGGTACGAATTCGCCGGACGGGGCCCGGAGCCTTGAAGAGCAAGCTGCAGCGATGACCCCGTCGCCTCTGTCGAAAGTGAAGCTTCTTGGGCCACAAGACGCGTGGCGTCGACAGTTGCGAATGGTCGGGATCGGCGCGTTCACCGCCTTCCCTGATCTGGACGGCCTTTCCCTCGAGCTAGAAAGCCGACATTTCGCATGAGCGAGTCGCTTGACGACCAGATCGGGCGCTACCGATCAGACATTCGGACGAATCAGTGGTCCATCTCCATCGGAGAAATCTTCTCGCTTTACGAACGTGGCCAACTCGAGATTAATCCGGCGTTTCAACGCTTCTTTCGTTGGTCCGACAGCCAGAAGAGCTACCTAGTCGAATCAATCCTGTTGGGTCTACCAATCCCGCCGCTCTTCCTGGCGCAGTCCAGCGACGGACGGCTCGAGGTTGTAGACGGGGTTCAGCGTCTATCGACACTGCTCCAGCTGCGCGGACTTCTCCGAGTACCGGAGGAACTGGGGGAGGAGGGACTCCGTCCGCCGCTCCTGATGACGACCGGCCAGTACCTCGCCGGTCTCGAGGGCGTCCTTTGGAGTGATGAGCTTGTCTCGGACGTTGAGAACCCATCGGCGCTGCGGGGGACGTTCACAGAGGCTCAGCGAAGCGACATTCTCTTCGCGAAGCTCGACGCAACCGTTATCCAGCGCACCTCATCCGGGCAGGCCAAGTACGACGTTTTTCGTCGGCTGAATAGCTATGGGGAGCCACTGACTCCTCAAGAGATGAGGGCGGCGCTGATCGCGAGCGTCAACGGTGACTGCCTGGCATGGCTTAGCGCACTCGCTCGGACGGACGAGATTGCCGAACTGCTTTCTCTCAGCGATCGTCAGATCGAGCGACAATACGACGTTGAGCTCGTTCTGCGCTTTTTCTTCCTTGTTGAGACCGACGACCTCCGAGCCTCAGAGCTCCGCGATTTTCCGGGGGTGCTCGATCGCTACGGGCTGGCACTTGCGGACGAGTATCCGAGCCGTAGAACCGAACGCCTTGGAGCCGCGTGGAGCGACTCGATGCGAGACATCATCGGCTCCGCCGGAGGCGACTTTTTTCGCCGTTACTACCCCTCCGAGGAACGGTTCAAGGGAGCGTTCCTCAACACGTCGTTTGAAGCGCTGGGATCAGCCGTGGGTTATCACCACTACCGCGGCGCAGCAGTAGAGCCCGATCTCGCGGAGGTCGCCCAGGAGTTATGGAGGCAGGAAGTCATGACAACCCGCTTCGCGACCGGCTTGAGCACCGAGGCACGACTCGCTCGGTACGTACCGATGGGGCGAGAGCTCGTGAAGGCGTAGGTGTGGGATGGCCGGGCTGAGGCTCCAGCGGCGAGAGCCGTGCGGCTTCCAGATAGCGACTGGAGTGCCGCCGCTCTGACGGACACTCCTGGTTAGGTCGTGATGGTTCTATCTGATTTTGGGCTGGGGAGCCGCGAAGCGGCGTCCTCAGGTCGTGGGTGTCTCAGAGTGCTTGTCTCGAACTCGACGGGCGAGCGGTAGCCGAGCGTCGAGTGGCGGCGCCGGGCGTTGTAGAACGTCTCGATGTAGTCGAACACCTCGCCGGTCAGCTCGCGCCGAAGCGGCCAAGATCGCCGGCGGATGAGTTACTTCTTCAACGTGGCGAAGAAGCCTTCGGCGACGGCGTTGTCGTAGGCGCAGCCTTTGGAGCCCATCGAAACCGCGATCCCGGCGTCGCGGGCGGCCTGGCCGAAGGCCAGACTCACGAACTGGCTGCCCTGATCGGAATGGCAGATCAGGCCGGGCCCGGGCCGACGTCGAGCGAACGCCATCTGCAAGGCGTCGACGACGAGCTCGGCGCGCATGTGATCGGCCATCGCCCAGCCGACAATCCGGCGGGAGAAGGCGTCCTGAATGGCGGCGAGGTAGAGCCAGTCCTCCCAGGTCCGCAGGTAGGCGATGTCGGCGACCCAGAGCACGTTCGGGCCGGCCGGGCGGAACCGCCGCTCGACGAGGTCATCGGCGACCCGGACGCCCGGCACCCGGATCGTCGTGCGGCCGCGCTTGCGCCGGACCAGGCCGGAGAGATCGGCGTGGCGCATCACCCGCTCGACGCGCTTTCGGTCGACCCGGATGCCCTCCGCGAGGCGCAGCTCGGCGTGGACGCGACGGGCGCCGTAGACGCCGCGGTTCTCGGAGTGGATCCGCTTAATCTGCGCGAGCAGCCACGCGTCGCAGAGCGCCCGATCCGACGGCGCTCGCGTCGCCCACGCGTAGTAGCCCGAGCGGCTCACGCCCAACAGCTCGCAGCACATCGAGACCGGGGTGCGGCCCTTCTCCGCCGAGATGAACCGGTACATGCTCACCGGATCTCGGTCTCGCGCGCGAAGAAGGCCGCGGCTCGCTTGAGCAGATCACGCTCCTGCTCAACCCTGAGCAGCTTGCGCTTGACCTCGCGCAACTCCTCGCGCTCCGGCGTGGTCAACCCCTCGCGGACGCCCGTGTCGATGTCGTGCTGCTCGTTCCATGACCGCAGCGATTCGACCGCCACGCCGAGCTCGCCGGCGATGACTTGCAGCGACTTGCCCGAGCGGCGATACAACTCGACCGCTTCTCGCTTGAACTCCGGTGGATACGGTCGCCGGCCCCTGTTGCCAGACACGTTGTGGATCCTCCAACCGGACCCTGACGGAACCAGCGCTCACGTGTCCGAGAAAGCGGGGGCACTCCACTCGCTAAGGGCTTGGTAGACGCCTCGACCAACGAGGATTGCCCGGTGGAGCCCGAGTCCGATGGAAAGGATCCAGCACCGTTGCTTTTTGGGCGGCGCGGTGGACTCAATGGCGGGAAGGTGCGCGCTACCGTGTATGACTCCAGAGGAACGGCGGAATCGGCACAGGCGGGCCGCTCAGGCTCGTTGGAACCGGCCACCCGACGGCACCGCTTAAAGAATGAGGGCCGGCTGTTGAGGCCGGCCCGCGTGTGCATCGCTGAACGAACCTGCGGCTCGCGTCAGCGCCCCTTTAGCGTAGGTAGGGGCATCGTATCGGCAGATAGCCGCATCATCTATACGCGGGTCCCGCTTCGGTCCCGCCT
>CALMNS010000350.1 GCA_937871635.1 uncultured Solirubrobacter sp. | reverse complement strand
AGCCGATCCCGGACCGCGCCGCCATGCTCGCTGTCCGCGGCGACCGCGCCGCCGTGGCGCTGCTGAAGGTCTGGACGGACCGGGCGCTCGGGGATCCGCCGCCCGGCCCGCCCCGTTCGTAGTCCCCGCCCCCGCGGAACCCCGCAACGAGCGGCGGGGACGTGCCGGCGAGCCCGCCGGCCGCGTCCAAGCGTCCGAGCCGGCACCTAGTCTTCGCCCCGAGTTGAGCCCGCCCTCCTGCGCCCATCTGCACGTCCACTCCGAGTACTCGCTCCTGGACGGCGCCTGCAAGATCGACAAGCTCGCCGAGCGCGCCGCCGCCTTCGGCCAGCCCGCGCTCGGCCTCACCGACCACGGGGTGATGAACGGGGCGGTCGAGCTTCAAAAGGCCTGCGCCAAGCACGGCATCAAGCCCATCCTGGGCTGCGAGGCCTACTTCGTCGACGACCGGACGGTGCGCGAGGGCAAGGTGGAGAAGAACCACCTCACCCTGCTCGCCCAGTCCGACCAAGGGCTCGCCAACCTGGTCAAGCTCTCCTCGAGCGGCTTCCTCGAGGGGCTGCACCGCGGCAAGCCCGGGGTCGACGCCGAGCTCCTGGCCCGCCACGCCGAGGGCGTCATCTGCCTCACGGGCTGCCTCGCGAGCCGGTCGAGCCGCCGCATCGTCGAGGGCCGCCTCGGCGACGCGCGCGCCCACCTGGACGACCTGGTGGAGATCTTCGGCCCCGAGGACGTCTACTTCGAGGTCCAGCGCAACGGGATCGCCGAGCAGGAGCAGGTCAACGAGGCGATCGTCCGCTTCGCCCGGGAGATGGGCCGGCCGCTGGTGGCCACCGCGGACGTCCACTACCTGCGCCGCGAGGACTACCACCACCACGCCGCGCTGCTCTGCGTGCAGACGAAGTCGACGCTCGCCCAGCCCAAGCTGTCGTTCGACACGAACGAGTTCTTCCTCAAGTCGACCGCCGAGATGGTCGAGGCGTTCCCCGAGTGGCCCGAGGCGGTCGCCTCCACGCTTGAGATCGCCGAGCGCTGCGACGCGACGATCGAGCTCGACCGGCAGCTCATCCCGAGCTACCCGTGTCCCGACGGGAAGGACGAGGCGGCCTACCTGCGCGAGCTCGTCGACCAGGGCCTGCGGCTGCGCTACGGCGATCCCGTGCCGGCCGCCGCTCGCGAGCGGGCGGAGATGGAGCTCGGGGTCATCGGCGCCATGGGCTTCAACGCCTACTTCCTGATCGTCTGGGACTTCGTTGCCTACGCCAAGTCCAACGGGATCGCCGTCGGCCCCGGCCGCGGCTCGGCGGCGGGCTCGATCATCGCCTACTGCCTGTCGATCACGGACGTCGACCCGCTGCGCTACGACCTGCTCTTCGAGCGCTTCCTCAACGCCGAGCGCGTGTCGATGCCGGACATCGACATCGACTTCTCCGTCCGCGGCCGGGAGCGCGTGATCCGCTACGTGACCGAGAAGTACGGCGCCGACTCCGTCGCGCAGATCATCACCTTCGGCACCATGTCGCCCCGCTCGGCGGTGCGCGACGGCGCCCGGGTGCTCGGCCACGAGTACCAGATCGGCGACAAGCTGGCCAAGCTCATCCCCGAGCCGATCATGGGCCGCTCGCCCTCGTTTGAGGAGTGCCTCAAGCCGGGGCAGGAGCTCGCGATGGAGTACGAGCGCGATCCGGTGGCCAAGCAGATCGTCGACGTCGCCCAGGGGCTCGAGGGGATCGTGCGTAACGCCTCGATCCACGCCGCCGCGGTGGTCATCGCCGACCGCCCGCTGACCGACATCGTCCCGCTCCAGCTCGCCGACGGCGGGGTGGGGGAGGACGGCCAGAAGATCCACCGCACCGTCACGCAGTTCTCGATGAAGCCCGTCGAGGAGCTCGGCCTGCTCAAGATGGACTTCCTCGGCCTGCGCAACCTCGACGTCATCGAGGACGCGCTGGACATCATCGAGCGCTCGACGGGCTCGCGCGTGGACATGACCACGCTGCCGCTCGACGACGCGAAGACCTACGCGATGATGGCCCGGGGCGACTCGATCGGCGTGTTCCAGTTCGAGTCCGAGGGCATGCGCGACGCCCTCAAGAAGGTCGGGCCGACCGAGTTCGAGGACCTCGTGGCGCTCGTCGCCCTCTACCGCCCGGGCGCCATGGACCAGATCGGCACCTACGCGCGCGGCAAGCGCAACCCCGAGAGCGTCACCTACCTCGACGACCGCCTGCGCCCGCTCACCGAGGCGACCAAGGGCGTGATCCTCTACCAGGAGCAGTCGATGCAGATCGCCAAGGTGCTGGCGGGCTTCTCCGGCCCCCGCGCGGACGACCTGCGCAAGGCGATCGGCAAGAAGGACCGCGCGAAGATGGCCGCCCTCGAGCCCGAGTTCCGCGCGGGCTGCGCGGCGTCGGGCACGCCCCCGGACGTGACGGACTGGCTGTGGGAGACGAACGTCAAGTCGGCCGACTACTCCTTCAACCGCTCGCACGCCGCGTGCTACGCGCTGATCTCCTACCGGACGGCCTGGCTCAAGGCCAACCACCCGGCCGAGTATATGGCCGCCCTGATCTCCTCCGTGATGAGCACGAAGGACAAGGTCCCGTTCTTCGTCAACCAGACCGAGGCGATGGGGATCGAGATCCTGCCGCCCGACGTCAACGAGTCAGACCACCAGTTCGTCGCCTTCGAGGGGAACATCCGCTTCGGCCTGGACGCCGTGAAGGGGGTCGGCTACAGCGCGGTGGAGGCGATCAAGCGGGCGCGCGCCGACGGCGGCCCGTTCGCCTCGCTGTGGGACTTCTGCGAGCGCGTCGACTGCCGCACGGTGAACCGCAAGTCGATCGAGGCGCTGATCAAGTGCGGGGCGTTCGGCTCGACCGGCGCGACCCGCAAGGGCATGCTCGCGGTGCTCGAGGCCGCCCAGGGCGCCGGGGCCAAGGCGCAGCTCGACGCGCAGATCGGCCAGGGCTCGATCTTCGACCTCGGCGGTCCGGGCGGCGACGGGGCGGTCGCCGCGGCCGGCTCGCCCTTCGGCCGGCCGTCGCACCCGCCCATCCCGACCGACGAGTTCGAGCGCGGCGAGCTCCTGGCCGCCGAGAAGGAGTCGATCGGGCTCTTCATCACCGAGCACCCGCTCAAGCCGGTGCGCGAGGCGCTGCGCGCGAAGGCCGACACGACGTGCGCCGAGGTGCCCGAGCGTCGCGACAACGAGTGGGTCAAGCTCGGCGGGATGATCACCGAGTGCCGCAAGATCAAGACGCGCTCGGGGTCGACGCTCATGTTCGCGACGCTCGACGACCTCGAGGGCAGCGTCGAGCTCATGCTCTTCGAGAAGTCGATCGTCGCCAACGAGGCGGCGCTCGTCTGCGACGAGATCGTGCTGGTCAAGGGCCGCGTCGAGAAGAAGGAGGGGGGCAAGGTCGTCGTCCTCGCCCAGGACGTCACGACCTTCCGGCCGTCTGAGGCCGAGATCGCCCGCGCCGACGCCCACGCCGCCGAGCGCGCCGCCGTCGTCCCGCGCGCGCTGAACCTGCGCCTGGACGCCACCCGCCTGCCGGCCACGGCGATCGACGACCTTCGCCGCCTGCTCGAGGACTACCCCGGCGACTGCGAGGTGGTCCTGGAGATGGCCACCCGCACCGGCC
>CALMNS010000349.1:1038-1929 GCA_937871635.1 uncultured Solirubrobacter sp. | reverse complement strand
GCCCGGCGCAGCGCCCGCGGCCGGCGCCGCCTCCGGCTCGTCAGGCGCCACGCCATGACCGGCTCGCGGACGCTCATCGTCGGCGCGCTGGCCGCCGTGGGACTCGTCGCCGCGTTCTGGTTCCTCGCCCTCGCGCCCAAGCGGGAGGAGTCCGCCCGGCTGCAGGGCGAGATCGACACCACCCGCGCCGCGGTGACCCAGGTGCGGACCCAGATCGCCACGCTCGAGACCGCGGAGCGCAGCTACGCGACCAACTACGCGTCGATCGCTCGGCTCGGCAAGGCGGTTCCCGCCGACGACGACGTCCGGTCGCTGATCGTCCAGCTCGACGCCGTGGCCAAGCGCTCCGCCGTGGAGTTCCACTCGATCGAGCTCGACGACTCCGGCGCCGCTCCCGCCGCCACCGGCAGCGCGACAGCCAGCCAGGCCGTCGCGGCGACACTGCCGCCCGGCGCGAAGGTCGGTCCGGCCGGCCTGCCGACGATGCCGTTCAGCTTCCGGTTCGACGGATCCTTCTTCACACTCGCGGACTTCTTCGCCCGGCTGAAGCGGTTCGTCAAGGCCCGCGACGATCAGGTCGCCGTCACCGGCCGGCTGCTCGCCGTGGACGGGTTCACGCTCGAACCGGGCACCACGGGCTTCCCGGCGGTCAAGGCGTCGGTCGGCGCCACCGCCTACCTCGTCCCCAAGGAGGAGGGAGCCACGGGCGGCGCCACGCCGGCCGGCCCCGCCACCGCCGTCGCCACTCCGGGCGCCGGGGCCGCCGCCACTCCTCCGCCCGCCGCCCTCTCCCCGAACGGAGGCACCCGATGAGCGTCGTCACCGGTGTGCTGAACGACCTCGTCCGCCGCCGGCTGTGGCCCGTCGCGGTCCTGCTGGTCCTCCTGGCCG
>CALMNS010000349.1:648-1028 GCA_937871635.1 uncultured Solirubrobacter sp. | reverse complement strand
ACGTCGGTCGGGCTGTCGTGCACGGCCCGGTCGGTGGCGACGCCCCCGGCGCCGGGCGCCGCGGTCGAGGGACAGCCCATCGCCTCCCTGGTCGAGGACTTCGGGACGGACGCGCGCCGCCGGGTCCTCGGTTCCCCCAAGGATCCGTTCGCACCCTCAGGCCGGCAGCCGCGACCGGCGCCCGACACCGCGAGCGTCCCCGATCGCGTCGGCTCGGCCACCGGCCCCGGCGGGGACTCGTCGCCAGGCGGTGCCTTCCCCGACACCGGCACGCCGGGCACGGGCGGCGCCCCGACCGGTGGCGCGCCCGGCCCCGGCACCCCCGGCGCACCCCCCAGCGACACCCCCGTGGTCCCGCCCGTGGCGACCGAGCCGGGCAC
>CALMNS010000349.1:0-638 GCA_937871635.1 uncultured Solirubrobacter sp. | reverse complement strand
GGCGTAGACGGCGACCGGCCCGTGCTCGTCCTGCAGCAGGACGGGGTCGGCGACCGCCTGCGGCTGGGTGCGCACGTGCACGACTGCGGCGTCGACGAGCCGGGCACCGACCCCGAGGACGAGAGCTACGACCTGCACTCCCTCAAGGTCCGCTGGGACGGCGGCGAGACGCAGGAGCTCAAGCGCCTGGCTGCCCTCCCGCCCGACGGGGAGACGCCGGCCGTCATCTACCTCGGCCTGCTCGAGGACGCGAAGACCGCGGTCTTCCTGCTCGACGCCGGCGTGACCACGGAGGGCGACGGCCGCTGCCGTCCGAGCCCGGAGAACTGCCAGCGCGTGCACCTGCGCAGGGGCGAGACCCAGTTCTTCGACCTCCCCGCCGCCGAAGGCGAGGAGGGCGCGGGGGTCACCGAGCAGCACCAGCTCGACCTCATCTCGATCACCACCAAGCGGACGACCTCGGCGCGCACGGCCCGGGCGAGCTACGCCTCCGCCTCGAAGGCGGACCGGCGGGCCCTGCGCCCCCGGATCGCCCGGGCGGGCCGCCTGCGCTTCGACGCGCGGACCGGGTTCCTGCGTCACATTTCGCTCAAGGCGCACCGGGCGTCGCGCGCGGCCGCCCGGGCGTCGCGTGAGGC
>CALMNS010000348.1 GCA_937871635.1 uncultured Solirubrobacter sp. | reverse complement strand
GTTCAGGAACGCGGGTCCGGGACGGTCTGCCGCACACCACCCCGCGGCCTGAGGAGGTCACACCCATGCAGTCGTTCCCCCGCGCCGACGTACCGGTCGCCATCGCCGACGGCGCGCTCGAGGTTCGCGTCAAGGAGGTCGAGGGCCTCATGGTCGGCTTCGTCCGTCTGCCGGCGGGCGCCGACCTGCGGCCCGCGACCCAGGGCCTGCCCGACAACCTGTGCCCGTGCCCGCACTGGGGCTACATGGTCACGGGGACGGTCCGGATGCACACGACCGGCGGTCATCAGGACTTCCGCGCCGGCGAGGCGTTCTACTGGGGCCCCGGCCACGCCCCCGAGGCGCTCGAGGACAGCGAGTACGTCGACTTCTCGCCCGCCGTCGAGTTCCAGCGCGTCCTCGACCACCTCACCGGCGCCTCGACGTCCTCCTGACCGAACGCGATCGTGCCGGTGCCAGCACTCCGCGTCGAGGACCCGCCGGGCGACACACAGCGGCTTGCCGTCGCGGCGAGCGCGTGGCGGCGATCCAGCCTCCTCATCGGGTCGTGCCTTCGTCTTGATCGGGTCGCCGGTGTGATGGCGCGCACGACCTCGGTGGCCTCGCTCAATCGCCTGAAACCTCTAGGCTCCGCGCTACCCGGACTGGAGGCCGTACCGTGGCGCCGCACAAGATCTTCGAGCTCGGTGATGTCCTGCTGCAGAAGGGCTCGATCCTTCCGGACGCCAAGCTGGGCTACCTGACGCTCGGAGCGCTCAACGAGGCGCGCGACAACGTCGTCGTCTGCCCGACCTGGTTCACCGCCACCCCGTCGGACGTCGCGTTCTGGCTCACGGGACCGGAGCGCGCGCTCGATCCGTCGAAGTATTTCATCGTCGTCCCCAACCACTTCGGCGCGGCGGTGTCCTCCTCGCCGAGCAACACGCCGGCTCCGTTCGATCGTGGCCGCTTCCCGCGAGTGACGACGTACGACAACGTCGTCGCCCAGCAGCGCCTGCTCACCGAGGAGTTGGGGGTCGAACGCGTCAAGCTCGTCGCGGGCTGGTCGATGGGCGCCTGCCAGGCCTACGCCTGGGGCGCGCTCTTCCCGGAGATGGTCGAGGCGCTCGGACCGATCAACGGCAGCGCGCGGACGGCGAACTACAACAAGATCTTCCTGCGCGGCAACATCCGCGCGATCACGAACGACGCGGCGTGGGACGGCGGCTTCTATGCGCCCGAGCGTCCGCCCGTCGCCGGCGTGCGCGCGATGGCCGCGATCTACGCGGGCTGGGCGTTCTCGGAGCCCTTCTACCGCAAGGAGACCTTCCGGGCGTTCGGCGCGCGCGACACGGACGAGTTCGTCGAGATCTTCTGGGACGCCTTCTACGTCAAGAACGATGCGAACGACCTGCTCGCGCAGTTCGCGACCTGGTGGCACAACGATCTCGGCGATCATCCTCGCTTCGGCGGTGACTTCGACGCGGCGCTCGCGGCGATCACCGCGAAGACGATCATCGTGCAGGCCGACACCGACCAGTACTTCCCGCCGGTCGACTCCGACTACGAGGCGAGCCGGATACCGGACGCGCGGGTGCAGCGCATCGAGACCGACTGGGGGCACATGGCGCCGTTCAACCCGGAGGACCAGCAGGTCATCGACGGGGCGCTCCGCGAGCTCCTGGGGAGCTAGCCGATGAGCCCCGCGCCGACGAGGACGAGCACGCCCGTGCCGAGCAGGACGCGGTAGCCGACGAAGACGCCGACCGAGTGCGTCGCGAGGTAACGCAGCAGCCAGGCGATCGCCGCGTAGCCGACCACGAAGGCGACGACCGTGGCCAGGGCCACGGCGGCGATGCCCTCGTCACCGCCCGCCGATCCGGAGATCACGTCGCGCAGCTCGAAGAGCCCGGAGGCGACCACCGCGGGGATCGCGAGCAGGAACGAGAACCGCGCCGCCGCCGGGCGCTCGAGGCCGAGCAGCAGGCCCGCGGTCATCGTCGCGCCCGAGCGCGAGACCCCGGGGACGAGCGCCGCCGACTGGGCCAGCCCGATCAGCACGCCATCGCGGAAGGAGAGCTGCTCGACCGTCCGGTCGCGGCGCCCGACGCGGTCGGCGTAGAGGAGCACGAGGGCGAAGACGATCAGCACGGTGCCGATCAGGTATAGGTCGCGGGCGCCCGTCTCGATCTGGTCCTGGAAGGTGAAGCCCAGCAGGCCGATCGGGATCGTGGCGACGATGATGTACCAGCCGACGCGCACGTCGGGGTCGGCCTGGAGCTCGCGCGAGCGCAGCGCGCGCAGCCACTTCGTGGCGATCCGCCAGAGGTCGCGGCGGAAGTAGAGGAGCACCGCGGTCTCCGTCCCCAGCTGGGTCACGGCGGTGAACGCGGCGCCCGGGTCGTCCCATCCGAGCAGCGCCGGGACGATGCGCTGGTGGGCGCTCGAGGAGATGGGGAGAAACTCGGTGAGGCCCTGGACCACGCCCAGGACCAGGGCCTGGAGGAGATCCATGGACGGCCGCAGGCTAGTACAGGCGGCCGCGAGTTCCGGCCGGAACCCGCGGCCGCGTGCAATAGAGGATCAACCGGTCACCCGGTCGGGGAGTCGAGCTTCGACCGCGCCGGGTCCCGGGTGGCGGCGCGGCGGCGCTTGGAGGAGTACATGTGCCGGTCGGCCAGCGCCCACGCCCCGGCGAGGCCCTGGCCGGGCTCGCGCTCGGCGAGCCCGAGCGACGCCGTGACACCGGCGCGGGCCAGCGC
>CALMNS010000347.1 GCA_937871635.1 uncultured Solirubrobacter sp. | reverse complement strand
GACCTGACCGGCCGACGAGCGGTCGTCACCGGGGCGGCATCCGGGATCGGGGTGGAGACCGCCCGCGCCCTGGCCCACGCCGGAGCGCAGGTGACCCTCGCCGTGCGCGACACCGCGGCGGGCGAGCGCACCGCCGCCGACATCGCCGCCACGAGCGGGCGCGACGACCTCGCCGTCGCCCCGCTCGACCTCGCCGACCTCGCGACGATCGACGCGTTCACGGCCACGTGGGACGGGCCGCTGCACGTCCTCGTGAACAACGCCGGCGTCATGGACACGCCGCGGGGCACGACGAAGCAGGGGTGGGAGACGCAGTTCGGCACGAACCACCTCGGGCACTTCGCACTGGCCACCGGGCTGCACGCCGCGCTCGCCGCCGCCGGGACGCGCGCGTCGTCTCGGTCTCCTCGAGCGCGCACGCCCGGTCGCCGGTCGTCTTCGACGACCCCATGTTCGAGCGCCGCGAGTACACGCCCGGCCTCGCGTACGGGCAGTCCAAGACGGCCAACGCGCTGTTCGCCGTCGAGGCCACGCAGCGCTGGGCGCCCGACGGGATCGTCGCGAACGCCCTCATGCCCGGCGGCATCTGGACCCCGCTGCAGCGCCACTGGAGCGCCGAGCGGCGCGCCGCGCTCGAGGAGCAGGCCCGTCAGGGCGAGGCCGCCGGGCTGTTCCGCATGAAGTCCGTCGAGCAAGGCGCCGCGACGTCGGTCTTCCTCGCCGCCCACCCGCAGGTCGAGGGGATCGGGGGGCGCTACTTCGAGGACTGCGGCGAGGCCGAGGTCGTCGAGCAGCTCAACGGCATCCACGGAGTCCTGCCCCACGCGCTCGACCCCGACGCCGCCCGCCGCCTGTGGGACGTCTCCCAGTCGCTCCTCGCCGCCGCGCGCGCTACGACGCCCGTCGCGGTCTGACCGCCAGCACCGACCGCCAGCACCGACCGGAGGATCACCACATGCAACAGCGCACGCTCGGCACCCAGGGCCTGCAGACGTCGGCACTCGGCTTCGGCACGATGGGCTTCACCATGTCCTACGGCGCCGCGAGCGACGAGGTCGACGCGATCGCGACGCTCCGCGCCGCGCACGAGCTCGGGGTGACGTTCTTCGACACCGCCGAGCTCTACGGCTCCGGCACCGGCTCCAACGAGCGGCTCGTCGGTCGGGCCCTCGCGCCCGTCCGTGACGACGTCGTCATCGCCACGAAGTTCGGCTTCGACCTGACCGACCCCGCGCGGATCGGCACGGCGCTCGACTCGCGCCCCGAGCACATCCGCGCGGTCGCGGAGCAGAGCCTGCGCGACCTCGGCGTCGACGTGATCGACGTGCTCTACCAGCATCGCGTCGACCCCGACGTCCCGATCGAGGAGGTGGCCGGCACGGTCAAGGAGCTCATCGATCGCGGGACGGTCCGCTTCTTCGGGCTCTCGGAGGCCGGCCCGGAGACGGTCCGGCGCGCCCACGCCGTGCAGCCCGTCTCCGTCCTGCAGACCGAGTGGTCGCTGTTCGAGCGCGGAGCCGAGGCGGAGATCCTGCCCGTGCTGCGCGAGCTCGAGATCGGCTTCGTGCCGTACTCGCCGCTCGGGCGCGGTTTCCTCACCACCGATCTCCGGCCCGCGAGCGCGTACCCCGCCGACGACATGCGCTCGTGGGACGACCGCTGGCAGCCCGGCAACTTCGAGCGCAACGCCGACGCCGTCCGCCGGCTCTCAGAGCTCGCCGAGGGGCGCGGCATCACCGTCGCCCAGCTCGCGCTGGCCTGGCTGCTCGCCCAGGGCGACGACGTGGTGCCCATCCCCGGGACGCGCAGCCGCGCCCGCCTCGAGGAGAACCTCGCGGCCGCCGACGTCGAGCTGACCGCCGACGATCTCGCCGCGATCGACGCGATCGTGCCCGAAGGCGCGGCGGGCAGTCGCTACCCAGAGGCTTTCATGCCCCGGGACTAGATGTCGCATGGAGGTGCCGTGAGAAGCCGCCCTCAGGGCTCGATCCCGACGGTGTCCCGGCCGCGCTGCTCCTCGCGCCACGCTCCGGGCGCCACCCCGTGGTGGCGCCGGAAGGCCGCCGCGAAGGCATAGGGACTGGCGTAGCCGACACGCTCGGCGACGGCGGCGAGGCCGATGGAGTCCTCGCGCAGCGCCTCCCGGGCGAGTGCCATGCGCCAGTCGGTCACGTACTGCATGGGTGACTGGTCGAGCCCGGCGCGGAACGCGCGTGCGAAGGCCGCGCGCGACAGGCTTGACAGCTCGGCCAGGTCCTCCACCTCCCATTTTCGCTCGGGATGGGCGTGGATCGCCCGCAGCGCGGGGCCGAGCCGCGAGTCCGTCGCGGCCTGGTACCAGCGGGGCGCGTCACCGTCGGGCGCGTCGAAGGCGGCGCGCAGCAGGTGGACGAGCAGGACGTCGAGCAGCCGGTCCAGAGCGGTCTGCTGGCCGGCCTCGGCCTCGGCGAGCTCCCAGGCAAGCAGCTGCACGGTCAGTCGGATCCGGTCGCCGGCCCGCGGACGCACCACCAGGACGTCGGGCAGGCCGCTGACCAGCCCCTGGCCGACGTCGCCCGAGAGCCGGTAGGCGCCACACAGGAAGACGTCGTTCGCCTCGCCGCGAGACGGGTCGCCCAGCTCGGCGTTCTGGGCCTGGAAGGCCTCAATCGACACGCAGCTCGAGGTCACCGCGTCGGCGAGGTGGTGGTCGAGCCCGCCCCGGACCAGGGCGACGTCGCCGGCGTTGAGCTCCACGGCCCGGTCGGGGTCGTGCAGCCAGAGCTTGGCGTCGCCCTGGACCACGGCGTGGACCGCCAGCGGGCTGTCGCCCGAGAGCGCCAGGCCCCAAGGGGCCGGCCGTGTCGAACGAGCGAAGGTCGCGCCCGAAGCCCGGGCGCGGACGAGGTGATCCTGAAGGACGTCCACGACACGAGCGTATCGCACATCGATTGAGCCGTCCTAGGCATTGGAAGGCGCGTGATTCCCGCTTGAATGACCTTCATGACCAACACCACACCGAACACACTCGTCCTGGGCGGCACCGGCAAGACCGGGAACCGCGTCGCCCGAGCGCTCGCCGAGAAGGGCGTCGGCGTCCGCACCGCCGCGCGCAGCGGAGCCGACGTCCACTTCGACTGGAACGACGCGTCCACCTACGGTCCGGCGCTCGAGGGCGTCGATCGCGTCTACCTGGTACCGCCGGCGAACGATCTCGACTTCGCCGGAACCGTGGGCGCCTTCCTCGACGTGGCATCCGCCACCGGCGTGCGCCACGTGACCTACCTCAGCGCGCGCGGCGTCGAGGGCGCTCCCCCGGAGGTCGCGATGGTGGCCGTCGAGCAAGACCTCGCGGGCCGGGGCGAGATGACCTCCACCATCGTGCGTCCCGCCTGGTTCATGCAGAACTTCAGCGAGTCCTTCTTCCTCCCCACCATCGTCGAGGACGGGGTCATCCCGGCCCCGACGGGCGACGGGGCCGAGGCGTTCGTCTCCGCCGACGACATCGCCGAGGTCGCGGCGACCACCCTGGCGCAGCCCGGGGCGCACGCGGGCCAGACCTACACGCTGACCGGCCCCGAGCCGCTCACCATGGCCCAGGCCGCCCAGAAGATCGGCAGCGCCGCCGGCCGCGAGGTCACCCATGTCGACCTCGAGCGCCAGGCGTGGATCGATGCGACCGTCGCCGCCGGCGTCCCCGCCGACTACGCGGCGATGCTCGGCGGGCTCTTCGACCTCATCAAGTCAAGCGCCCAGGCCACCACGACAGACGACATCCGGCGGGTGACGGGCCGTCCGGCCCAGAGCTTCGACCACTTCATCACCC
>CALMNS010000346.1 GCA_937871635.1 uncultured Solirubrobacter sp. | reverse complement strand
GCCCGCCTGCTCAACGAGGTCCCCGGCCTCGAGGCGGTCGCCGAGGCGGTGCTCGCCCACCACGAGCGCATCGACGGCAGCGGCTACCCCTACGGCCAGCGCGGGACCCAGATCCCGGTCACCGCCCGCGTGCTGGCGATCGCCGAGGTCTACGACGTCCTCACCGCCCCCGACTCCTACCTGCGCCCCCGCACGGTCGACGAGGCGACGGCCGAGCTGCGGCGGGTGGGCGGGACGCAGCTCGACGCGGCCTTGGTGGAGGTCTTCGCCGACGCGGTCCTCTGCGCCAGCCCCGCGGGCTTCCGCCGCCGGGGGGACGCCGACCTCGAAACGGAGCTTCAGGCGCTGCGCGGGGCCCCGTTGCTCTCGTAGCGCTCGAAGCTCTGCTCGATCGTGGCCAGGGCCTCGTCGCGCGAGAACCAGCCCCCGATCGTGACCTCCTTGCCCTCGGGCTGCTTGTAGATCGAGAAGAAGTGCTCGATCTCCGTGCGCAGTTGCGGCGGGAGGTCCTCCAGCGTCCGGGTGTCGTTCCACGCCGGGTCGGACTCCGGCACGCAGATGATCTTGTCGTCCTGGCCCTTGTCGTCGGTCATGCGCAGCACGGCGAGGACGCGGACGGGGATCACGCAGCCCGGGAAGGTCGGCTCGGTCACGCAGACCAGCGCGTCGAGCGGGTCCCCGTCCTCGCCGATCGTGCGCGGGATGAAGCCGTAGTCGGAGGGATAGACCACCGAGGAGAACAGGAAGCGATCGAGCTTGATCCCGCCCAGCGCGTCATCCCACTCGTACTTGTTGCGCGAGCCCTTGGGGATCTCGACGAGGCAGGTCAGCCCCGCGCCCGCGCTCATAGGACGAAGAACGCGACGACGGCGTACTGGAGGCCAGCGGCCACGACCACGAGCGCGTGGAAGACCTCGTGGTAGCCGAAGACGGTCGGGACGGGATCGGGCCGGCGGCGCGCGTAGACGACCGCGCCGATCGTGTAGAGCAGCCCGCCGGCGGCCACCATCGCGGTGGCCACCACCCCGAGCTCTGAGAGCAGGTCGGGGACGATCGCCACCGCCACCCAGCCCAGGAGGACGTAGACGAGGGCCGACAGCCACGGCGGCGCGTCGATCCAGCTCAGCTGGAGGATGATCCCGCCGACCGCGCCGGCCCAGACGGCGATGAGGACCGCGGTGGCCAACGTCCCCTCCGCGACGAGCAGACCGAACGGCGTGAAGGTGCCCGCGATGAGCACGAAGATCATCGAGTGGTCGAGCTTGCGCATCCAGCGGCGGGCGCCGGCGCGGGTCCAGTTGACGCGGTGGTAGGTCGCGCTCGTGCCGAGCAGGCCGGCGACGCTCAGCGCGTAGACGAGCGCGGCCAGCCGCTCGCGCCCCGGCGAGGCGACGAGGACGAGGGCCAGCCCCAGCCCCAGCGAGACGACGAACGCCCACTGGTGCAGGACGCCGCGCAGCCGCGGCTTGACCAGCAGCGGGACATCGAGCGGTGCGACCATGGCAGCGAGCATACGTCGCTCGTCCAGCCGCGGGCGAGCGAGCGCCAACCGGGGCCGCCGGGCGGGCATACTAGGGCGCGTGTCGCTCCCCTCCGCCACGCTCGAGGAGCACCTGCGCCCGCTCAAGGCCGACCCGCGGCGCTCGGCGATCCTGCTCGACATCGACGGCGTGCTCGCGCCGATCGTCGAGCACCCCGACGACGCCCACGTGCCCGAGAGCACCCGGCGGCCGCTCATCGAGATCGCCAAGCGCTACGGCGTCGTGGCCTGCGTCTCGGGGCGGCGCGCCTCCGACGCGCGCCGGGTGGTCGCGCTCGGCTCGATCGCCTACCTCGGCTCCCACGGCTCGGAGATCCTGCGCCCGGGGACGATCGCCCCGGAGATCGACCGCGAGCTGCAGGCGTGGTCGCGCCGGGTGCAGAACTTCGCGCGCGACGCCTTCAACGAGGACCTGCGCCGGCTGCGCGTCCGCCTGGAGGACAAGGAGGCGATCGCGGCGCTGCACTGGCGCGGCGTGCCCGACGACGAGGGCGCCTACGCGGCGGTCGAGCGCGTCGCCCGCGCCGCCGAGGACGCCGGCTACACCGTGCACTGGGGCAAGAAGGTGCTCGAGATCCGCCCGCCGGTGCGCATCGACAAGGGCGCCGGGATCGTCGGCCTGCTCAAGTCGACCGACCTCGCGGCCGCCCTCTACGTCGGCGACGACATGACGGACATCGACGCCTTCCGCGGCCTCTCCGAGCTCGTCGAGCTCGGTCGCCTCGGCCACGCGCTCCGGGTCGGCGTGCACTCCGACGACGTCCCGCCCGCGCTCGCCCAGGCGGCCGACCTGATGGTCGACGGCCCCGCCGGGGTGCGCGAGCTGCTGCAGGCCCTGCTCTAACCCCCGGCGGTGCGGCGGTGCGCTTCGTCGAGTTCCTGCGCACGACGGTCCTGCTGTGCGCCGGCGCGGCGACCCTGCTCGCCACCATCACGGTGATCGGGGCCACCCGCGAGTACGACCCGGTGCTCGTCGCCTTCAGCGCCGTCTGGTGGCTCGCGGCCACGGCCTTCGGGACCGTGCTCGGCCGCCGCGCCGACGCCAACCCGCCGATCACCCAGCTGCTCGCCGCGGCCCGGTCGACCACCACGCTGCCCGAGCTGCGCCCGGCCGGGACGCTCCTGAACCGCCTGTGGTCGCTGCTCCTGTTCACCGTGCTCGCGGCGGGGGTGGGGATCGTGCTGCCGCAGGTGGCGGCGATCGGCACGGGCTTCGCCATCGCCCTGCCGCTCGCCCTGCGCCGGCAGGAGCGCGCGGTCCTCGCCATCGAGGAGCGCGACGCGGTGCGCTTCTACGTCGAACGCACGTCTCCGGTCAAGCCGATGCAGCTCGTGCGCACCCCGGGCTTCGGCGGCGACTTCGTCCTGAGGGGCGTGTCGTGACCGTCCCTCAGAACAGGCTGAACAGGCCGACCAGCGCCGGGGCGATGACGAGCGCCGGCAGGAAGTTGCCGACCTTGACGTCCTTGAGGTCGAGCAGCTTGAGGGCGATCCCGATGATGGTCACCCCGCCGGCGCTGGTCAGCGCCGCGAGGGCCTCGCCCTGCAGGATGTCGTCGAACAGGCCGGCGCCGAGCGTCAGGCTGCCCTGGACGAGGAGGATGGTCAGCGCGGAAAGGCCCACCCCCCAGCCGAGCGTCGAGGCCAGCGCGACGGCGGCGAAGCCGTCGAGCACCGCCTTGGTGGCCAGCGTCGAGTAGTCGCCCGTCAGCCCGTCCTGGATCGAGCCGACCACGGTGAGCGAGCCCACGCAGAACAGCAGCGAGGCGGTGACGAAGCCTTCGGAGACGGTCGAGTGGCCGCCGTCGGCGGGGGCCAGGCGCCGCTGGGCGAGGTCGCCGAGCGCCTCGAGGCGCCGCTCGATCCCGATCGCCTCGCCGACGAGGCCGCCGAGGAGGATGCCGCCGAGGACGTAGAGGGGGTTCGTGTCCCGCCACCCGAGGGCGAGCTCGATCCCGATGACCAGCGTCACCATCCCGAGCCCGGCGAGGACCCGCTGCTGGGCGGAGTGCGACAGGCGGCCGCCGACGGAGATGCCGATGCCGGTGCCGGCGAGCACCGTGGCGATGTTGAGAAGGGTGCCGGTCATGCGGTCGGGCAGGATGGCAGGCGATGCACGACGTCCTGATCGTGTCCCTCGCCGGGACCACCGGCCTGCGCGAGGCCGACGCCGAGCTCGCCGCCTCGCTGCGCCGGGC
>CALMNS010000345.1 GCA_937871635.1 uncultured Solirubrobacter sp. | reverse complement strand
CGCCTACGCCTCGCCCATCACGAGGCCCTCGATGGTGTGCGCCTGCTCGATCGGCTCGAGCTCGGGGACGATCCGGGCCGGGAGGTGCCGGCGGACCTCGTCGTCGAGCCTCGCGTAGTAGCCCTGGGTGAACTGCAGGTCGTGGCGCTCGGCGTTCCCGGCCCCCGGCGCGTCGACCCCGAGCACCAGGACGGGCCGCGACTTCTGCGACCGGTTCGCCGTCCCGCGGTGGATCGTCAGCGCCGAGCGGGCGCTGATGTCCCCCATCTTCGGCAGCTTCTGCTCCGCGATGGCGGCGTAGCGCGCGGCCTCGGACTTCGGCGGGAACATGCCGTGCTCGAAGTCCGCCCCGTCCTCCCACTGCGTGCCCGGCGCCACCTCGAAGGGACCCATGTCCGGCTCGACGTCGACCGTGGTCAGGTTGAAGGCCAGCGAGGTCAGCCGGCGGTCGCGCACCGTCTCCTCCGGCGCGGGGAAGTCGCGGTGCCACGGCTGGTTCTGGGCTCCCGGCCCGGGGACGTCGAAGCCGACCTCGATGATCTCGTAGTCCGGCCCGAGCACCGCCTCGCAGACGCCGGTCACCCACGGGTGGGTGACGAGCTCCTCGAAGCCGCGGAGCTGCTCCGGGCTGATCTCGACGTAGTAGCGGTTGGGACCACGGCCCAGGGCGCCGTTCGGCCGCTCGAGCGCCTCCGCGAAGAGCGCGCCGATGTCCTCGCCGAGCTCGCGTGCCCACTCGCGGCTGAAGGCGCCCTGGCGGCCGACGATGCCCGCCGTGTACAGCGCCTCGCGCGCCGCCTCGAGCTCGCTGTCGAGGGTCTTCGTCATGCTGCGACCTCCTCCTGGACTCCAACGGGCAATCCGGTCAACGATGGACGGTAGCGGTCAGGTCGCGACATCAGCAAGGCGATCGAGCGACCCCAGGACGGCACCGTCGGGGATGTGGCGCGGCCCGTCGAGCTCGACCTCGCCGGCGACCCGGACCCCGCGCCCGAAGGAGACGTCCCCGCGGATCCGCAGGCGACGGCAGTCCACCAGCGAGGGTGCGCCGGCGGGGAAGCGCGCCTCGAAGTCGGCGAGCCGGCGGTAGGCGGCGGGGTCGAGCTCCACGAGCGGCCAGTCGCCGCGCGGCTCGAGCCGCGCGTCCTCGGCATCGAGGCGGCAGGCGTCCGAGCGCACGACGAGCAGGTCGTCCGTCGTCTTGACGGGCACGAAGCGACGGCGCGGCACGGAGACGACCCGCGCCCCCGGGATGACGCCGAGCGCGGCGCCCATCGCCGTCTCGAGCTGGAGCACCGCCGGGCTGCCCGGGTCGGCCGGATCGACCGTCTTGCGGTTGACGATGAGGGGAAGCCCGAGCACGCCCCCGCGCTCGCCGAGCAGGCGAGCCAGCGCGTCGAGGTCGAACCAGAGGTTGTTCGTGTTGTAGTGGCGCCAGCGCCGGTGGTCGCCGAAGGAGCCGGCGTCCTGCGGCGGCGTCTGCGCGGTCTCGCGCAGGACGAGCCGCCCGTCGCGCCGGGCCAGGTGGCCGCCCTTGCGGTCCGCGGCCGTCCCCACGACGACCTCCATGACGAACGGCAGCTCGTGGCGGGCCATCCAGGCCAGGATCCGCGGCTCGACGACCGCGCCGAGGTTGTCGGCGTTCGACGCGAACGCGTAGCGGTAGCCCTGGCGCCGCAGGGCGTCGAGCGTGCCCGACGTGCTGATCGCCGAGTAGAGGTCGCCGTGACCGGGCGGGCACCACTCCAGGCGCGGGTCGCGCGGCCACTCGACCGGCGCCAGGCTGTCGGCCAGCAGCTTGGGCTCGCGGCCCTGCAGGAAGTCGAGCGGCACGTCGGCCGGCAGGTCCTCGTACCGAGCGAGGTGGGCGAGCGACCGCTCCCGGGTGGCGAAGGAGTGCATCAGCACGAGCGGGAGCCGGGCGCCGTGGCGGCGCCGGCCGGCCAGCACCTGCCGGGCGATGACGTCCAGGAACGTCAGCGGAGGGCGGACGGGCACGAGCGTCTTGGGGGCGGAGAGCCCCATGCTGGTGCCGAGGCCGCCGTTGAGCTTGAGGACCGCGAGGGCGTCGAGCGGCGCCCCGCCCGCGTCCAGGCCGTCCCCGCCGTCGACACCGTCGAGGTCGCCGAGGCCGTCGAGGACGGGCACGTCGCGGACCGGCTCGAGCTCGTCCGTGGGAAGCAGACCCAGCTCCCCGGCGGCGAGCTGCTCGTAGAGGCGCCGGAAGCCGAGCACCGCGCCCTCGGGGAGTCCCTCGCGGCGCATCTTGCGCTCCGCGGCGACGAGGCCGGCCCCCGGCGCTCCTGCCTCGCCCACTACGAGCCGCCCGGCCCGGGCCAGTCGACCACGTCGGCCACCGGGGCGGTCGCCGGCGCCACGACCTGGACCTGCACCCCCAGCTCGCGCAGCCGCTCGATCTCGCGCCGGTCGGCGCCCTCGTCGACGATGAGATGGGTCATCGCCTCGGGCGGGATGGTCTGGCACATCGTGTCCTGGCCGATCTTCGTCGAGTCGGCCAGCACGACGACCTCGCGGGCCGCCGCGACGAGGACCCGGTCGATGCTCGCCACGAGCGGGTTGGGCGTGGTCAGCCCGCGCTCGGCGGTCACGCCGTTGCCCGAGATGAAGGTCCGGACCGTCCTCAGGCCGGCCAGCGAGCGCTCCGCGGCCGGGCCGATGAGGGCGTGGATGCTCGCCCGCAGGATCCCGCCCGTGACGTGGACCTCCACCGCCGGGGTGTCCATCAGGGCCTCGGTGACCAGCAGGGAGTTCGTGACGACGATCAGGTCGGGGCAGTCGACCAGGAGGCGGGCGAGGGCCCAGGTGGTCGTGCCCGGGCCGATGACCACGGCGTCCCCGGGCCCGACGAGGGCCGCCGCCGCCTCGGCGATGGCGGCCTTCTCCGCGGCCGCCACCCGGGCCTTGGCCGCGTAGGGCGGCTCGTGGGCGGGACCCGCCTCGAGCACCGCCCCGCCGTGCCGGCGCTTGAGCCGCCCGTCCGCCTCCAACGAGCGCAGGTCGCGGCGCGTGGTCACCTCCGAGCTCGAGGTGAGGGCCGAGAGCTCGCGCAGGGTCGCCGACTCGTGCATCTGGAGGTGGGCGAGGATCAGCCGGTGCCGCTCGGGAGCGAACATCGCGCCAGCTTACGTCCTGCCGGGCCGCCGCGGCAAGCAAGTGGACTCAAACGATCCGGCGCGGTCGAGGCCAGGGTGGTGAGCGGCGCTCCGGCGCGCGCAGGCCGCGACGAGGACGCGTCGAGCGAAGGCAGCTCCCCGGTGACTGTTCGTTGTTGACAGACCGTGATCGTTCTGATCCGATAGCGAGCAGCTCCAACGGCGGAGCGGGTCAACCGAGGGGGAGGTCCGAGGCGTGAGGGGACGAACGAGGAACGCGCGGCTGAGTGCCGCGCTGGCGGTCACCGCGCTGGCGTTCAGCGCCTGTGGCGCCGAGGAGGAGACGAGCAGCTCGCAGAACGAGGGCTCGGGCAGCGCGGCGAGCAACGAGGCGGCCCAGCAGAAGGTCCAGGAGCAGCTCGGCGGCACCTGCACGCTCGAGCAGTACGGGGGCCAGCCGGTCGACATGGCCAGCGCGACGGTCGGGTTCTCGCAGAGCGAGAAGGAGGCCAACCCGTTCCGGGTCGCCGAGACGCAGTCCATCCGCGACGAGGCCAAGAAGGTCGGCGTCAAGCGCCTCATCGTCACGAACGCCAACTCGCAGCTCAGCAAGCAGATCTCCGACATCCAGGACCTGGTGGCGCGCGGCGTCGACGCGCTGATCGTCGCCCCGCTGAACTCCGAGGGCCTCGAGCCGGCGCTGGCCGCCGCCCGCAAGCGCGACGTCCCGGTCATCACCGTCGACCGCAAGCTGACGGGCCCCGAGCACTGCAAGGACTGGGTGACCTTCATCGGCTCGGACTTCGTCGAGCAGGGCAAGCGCGCCGCCGACGCGATGATCAAGGCGACCGGCGGCAAGGGCAACGTCGCGATCCTGCTCGGCTCGTCGGGCAACAACGTGACCGAGGACCGCAACAAGGGCTTCCTGGACCAGATCAAGGCCAAGGCGCCCGGGCTCAAGGTCGTCGCCCAGCAGACGGGCGAGTTCCTGCGCGAGAAGGGCCAGTCGGTCACCGAGCAGCTCATCCAGTCCAACCCGGACATCAGCGCGATCTACGCGCACAACGACGAGATGGCGCTCGGCGCGCTCGTCGCCCTGCGCAGCGCCGGCAAGGATCCCGGCCAGGACGTCAAGGTGGTCTCGGTGGACGGGACCCGCAACGCGGTGCGGGCGATCGTCCGCGGCGACATGAACGCGGTCATCGAGTCCAACCCGCGCTTCGGCCCGCTCGCCTTCAAGACGCTGGCGGCGTTCTCGGGCGGCGACGAGATCCGCGAGAACACGGTCATCTCCGACCGCGCCTACGACGAGGCGAATGCCAAGCAGTCGCTCGCCAGCGCCTACTGAGGTCACGCCGGTCCTCGACGTCCGCGGAGCGTCCAAGCGCTTCGCGGGCGTCGTCGCGCTCGACGACGTGAGCCTGCGGCTGGCGCCGGGCGAGACGCACGCCCTCGTCGGGGAGAACGGGGCGGGCAAGTCCACCCTGATCAAGGTGATCAACGGCGTGCACCCCGCCGACGCGGGCGAGGTGCGCCTCGACGGCGAGGTGGTCGCCCCGGTGAGCCCCCGGGACGCCCAGGAGCTCGGCATCTCGACCATCTTCCAGGAGATCAACCTGGTCCCGCTCATGACGGTGGCCCAGAACGTCTTCCTCGGCCGCGAGCCGCGCGCGCGGTTCGGCCTGATCGACCGCCGCGGCATGGAGCGCCAGGCGCGGGAGCTGCTGCGCGGCTTCGGCGTGGACGTCGACGTGACCCAGCCGCTGCGCTCGCTGGGGGTCGGGATCCAGCAGATGGTGGCCATCGCGCGCGCCGTGTCGCTGCGGGCCCGCGTCGTGATCATGGACGAGCCGAGCTCCTCGCTCGAGCCGCGCGAGGTCGAGGTGCTCTTCGGCGTCATCCGGCGCCTGCGCGACGACGGCGTGGCCGTGATCTACGTCTCCCACAAGCTCGACGAGCTCTTCGTGATCTGCCAGCGGGTCACGGTGCTGCGCGACGGGCGGCTCGTGCACACCGGGCCGCTGGCCGACCTCGACCGCGCCCAGCTCGTCGCCCACATGCTCGGCCGGGACGTCGCGGAGGTCGAGCGCCACGGCGTGACGAGCTTCGGCGAGGGGCGCGAGGACCGGACGGAGGCCCCGGTGCTCGAGGCGTCGGGCCTCATCCGCGAGCCCGTGCTCCACGGGGTGTCGCTCAACGTCCGCCCCGGCGAGGTCGTCGGCCTCGGCGGGCTGCTGGGCGCCGGGCGCTCGGAGACCGCCAAGGCCATCGCCGGCGCCGAGCCGCTCGACGCCGGGGAGGTCAAGGTGGACGGCCGGACCGTGCGACGCGGCAGCCCGATCGCCGCGGTGAAGGCGGGGATCGCGCTCATCCCCGAGGACCGCAAGGCGGAGGGGATCATCCCCCAGCTCTCCGTCCGCGAGAACATCACCCTCGCCGCGCTCCCGCGGGTCTCCCGGGGCGGCCTCGTGTCCGAGAAGGCCCAGGACGAGCTGGTCGAGACCTTCATGCGCCGCCTGCGGATCAAGGCCTCCTCGCCCGACCAGAAGGTCTTCGAGCTCTCCGGGGGCAACCAGCAGAAGGTCCTGCTCGCGCGGTGCCTGTGCATGTCGCCCAAGGTGCTCATCCTCGACGAGCCGACGCGCGGCATCGACGTCGGGGCGAAGGGCGAGATCCAGGCGCTGGTCGACGAGCTCGCCGAGCAGGGGCTCGCCGTGGTCCTCATCTCCTCCGAGCTCGAGGAGGTCGTCGAGGGCGCCGACCAGGTCATCGTGCTCAAGGAGGGGGCGGTGGTCGACGTCCTGCGCGGCGAAGACGTCACCGAGGACAAGCTCGTGGGAACCCTCTCGCGTGGCTGACGTCGCCCTCCCCGCGCCCGGGGCGGCGCCCGCGTCGCCCGGCGCGCAGGAGGCGCGCCGGTCCGACGTGGCCGGCTTCGTGCGCGACAACGGGGTCTACCTCGCGCTCGCGCTGCTGGTGGTCGGCAACCTGCTGTTCACGGACAACTTCGCCTCCGGGGCGAACGTGCGCACGCAGCTCCTGCAGGTGGCGCCCGTCCTCATCGTCGCTCTGGGGATGACGCTGGTCATCGGCACGGAGGGCATCGACCTGTCCGTCGGGTCGATCATGGCCGTCGCCGCGGCGCTCATCCCGCTGTGGCTCGGGCTCGGGCCGGGTCCGGCCATCCTCATCGCCCTGCTGGCGGGCGCTGCGGCCGGGGCGTTCAACGGCGCGCTCGTCGCCTTCGTCGGCGTGCAGCCGATCGTCGCCACCCTGGCCCTGTTCGTCGCCGGGCGCGGCCTCGCCCTCGTGTTCGCCGACGGCCAGCTCAAGCAGATCGAGAACGAGGGGTTCCTCTCGCTGGGCACCGGCGAGCTCGTGGGGATCCCGTACCTCGTGCTCATCGCCGGCGTGCTCGCGCTGCTCGTCGGCTTCGTCGTCCGGCGCACCACCTTCGGCCGCCACGTGGTCGCCATCGGCGGCAACCCCGACGCGAGCTTCCTGGCCGGCCTGCCGGTCAAGCGCACGCTGCTGACGGTCTACGTCATCAGCGGGGTGCTCGCCGCGGTGGCCGGCGTGCTCGCCACGGCGCGGCTCACCGCCAGCGACCCGTCGGCGATCGGCCAGCTCATCGAGCTCTCGGCGATCACCGCCGTCGTCGTCGGCGGCACGCCGCTCTCCGGCGGGCGCGTCCGCATCCTGGGAACGGTCGCCGGGGCGGTGCTCGTCCAGCTCATCGACTCCACGCTGATCAAGAACGACGTGCCCGACTCCCTGTCGCAGATCATCCAGGCGCTGCTCATCGTCGCCGCCGTGGCGGTCCAGCGCCGGGCCGGAGCGGCGCGATGAGCGCGGCGC
>CALMNS010000344.1 GCA_937871635.1 uncultured Solirubrobacter sp. | reverse complement strand
TCGCCGAAGAGGTCCGAGTCGGCGAAGGCCACCACGCGGCCGGCGCCGTAGGTCGCGGCGAGCGCGAGGGGGGCGCACGGCGTCGAGGCCGACGCGTGCGTCCGGGCCAGGACGCGCCCGGCGCCCGACACGGTCCCGGTCCGGTAGAAGCAGACCTCCGACACGCGCGCGAGGACGTCCCCCTCGATGCCGCGCGCCCCGTCGGGGAGGTCGGCCAGTACCCAGCTCGGGGCCTGCCGGTGGTGCTCGTAGTCCTGGACGGTGTCGTGCTCGATCCGCAGGCCGAAGCGGCCCAGGAGCTCGTCGAGGTTCGCGCCGTACTTCTCCTGCTCGGTCTCCCCCAGCACGACGAGGCCGCCGCCGGCGGCGACGAAGGCCTCGATGGCCTCGAGCTCGGGCTCCGTGAAGCGCGGCACGCCGCCCGGCACCACCCGCTCGTACTCCGGGCGCGAGGGGTGCGCGATGACCAGCACGTCGGCCTCGGCGAGCTCCAGCCCGCCCGCGCGCACGGAGAAGCCGCGGGCCCGCAGCGCCTCGGCCGCCGCGGCGTAGCTCGCATCCGCCGGATGCGCGGGCTGCATCGCGTGCGCGACCTCGGGCCGGATCGTCCAGGCCTCGGAGTGGGCTTCGTCGAAGAGGATGCGAGCGGGCATGATCGGCACGCTAGCGACCCGTCGGTTACGGATCTACCCCGAATCGCCTCGACTTCGTGCAAGAATCGAACGCATCGACGCCACTGATGCGCAGATTCTGACGCTGCTCACCGAGGACGCCCGGCGGTCGTACGACGACGTGGGCCGGCGCGTCTCCCTCTCGGCGCCCTCGGTCAAGCGCCGGGTCGACCGCCTGAAGCGGTCGGGCGTCCTCCAGGGCTTCACGGCCGTCATCGACGAGCGCGCCCTCGGGGCCGGGACGGAGGCGCTCGTCGAGCTGTTCTACGCGCCCGGGACGCTGCTCGACGAGGTCGCGCGCCGCCTCGCGCGTCACCCGGAGGTCGTCGAGGCGTGGAGCGTCACCGGGGAGGCCGACGCCATCGCGCGCGTGCGCACGCGCGACAACGCAGACCTCGAGCGGCTGATCATGGAGCTCCAGCGGGAGGAGCTCGTGGTGCGGACGCGCTCGCAGGTGATCATGTCGCGGCTCGTCCGGCGCCCCTCGGGCTGACCGCGGCGCCGCTTGTGCGCTCCGCTTCAGGCCGCAGCCGATGTCAGCGGACTCAACGAGGGAGGGGCACCGCGCGACCCCGTCCGTCAGGCGGACCACGTCCGGTTCTTCGGGACGTGGTCCGCCTCGCGGACGCTCAGCGTCCGTCAGCCGGACCACCCCCGCCGCAGACGGAGGTGGTCCGCTTCGCGGACGGTTCGGCGCGAACGGGCGCTCGTGAACGGCCCCTCGCGCCCGCCCGACCCGCCTCCTTCCCCAGCCGCCGTTGACGTTCGCCGCCCGCACGCCCCCACCGCCCGCGGATCGACCGCGTCAGGCGGGCGCGAAGCGCACGGCGCGCG
>CALMNS010000343.1 GCA_937871635.1 uncultured Solirubrobacter sp. | reverse complement strand
GCGCGGTCGTCGCCGCGCTGCCGCTCGACCGCGAGCGGGGCTTCGGGCTCGCCTACCGGCACTCCTACGAGCGGGCGCCCGCCGAGGAGCGCTTCCGGGCCCGGCCGGGCGGCGGCTTCGCGCTGCACAGCGTCCGCTCGCCCGACCCCGGCGTCCTGGACTACTACGAGCTCGAAGGCACCCGGCGGCGCGAGGGCGCGACGTGGGTGCTGACGCTCGCCCGCCCCGCGGCCTTCGCGACGCTCGACCTGGCCGCGAGCGCCCACGGGCGCCGGACCCTCGTGGCGGGCCGGGCACGGTCGCCGCTGTACCCGCAGCGGGGCGCCGGCCACGTCCAGGTCGCAGTCGAGGAGGCGGGCGGATGAGCCGGACGCCGTCCTGGGAGCCACCCGCCCGGCCGGAGGGCGCCGAGCGCTCGAGCCCGCCGACGGAGGAGCACCTGCTCGAGCAGTTCGAGGCCGAGCGCCCCGGACGGGCCGTCTTCGGGACGCCCGAGCGGATCGTCGCCGTGGTCTGCGCGGCGCTCTCGGTCTTCGCAATCGTCTGGGTGTTTAACCCGCTCGAGGCCGGGACCTACCGCTCCGCCTTCCTCGCCGTCGCGTTGGCCCTCACCTTCCTCCTGTTCCGCGGACGCGCCCGCACCACGCGCGCCGAGCACCCGCGCGAGAACCCCGGGGCCGCCGACTGGCTCGTCGCGGCCGTCGCCGTCCTCGCCGTGGGCTACGCGACGCTCACCGCCGACGAGCTGTTCCGACGCGCGGCGGCGCCCACCGCCCTCGACGTCGTCGCGGGGACGGCGACCATCCTCCTCGTGCTCGAGGCGACCCGGCGGACGGTCGGGTGGATCCTGCCCGCGGTGTGCCTCGGCTTCCTCGCCTACGCCTACCTCGGCGGCCTCATCCCCGACGCCCTGTCGATCGGTCACCGGGGCTACGGGCTCGAGCGGATCGTCGGCCAGAACTACCTCGGCCTCGAGGGCATCTTCGGCATCCCGCTCGACGTCGCCGCCACCTACATCGTGCTGTTCTCGATCTACGGCGCGGTGCTCGAGTACTCCGGCGCCGGGCGCTTCTTCGTCGAGCTCTCCTACGCCGCCTTCGGGCGCAGCCGGACCGGCCCGGGGCGGACGACGACCCTCGCGGGGTTCCTGCTCGGCACCGTCTCGGGCTCGGGGGTCGCCACCACGGTGACGCTCGGGTCGGTCACCTGGCCGCTGCTGCGCAAGGCGGGGTACCCGAAGGACGAGGGCGGCGGCGTCCTTGCCGCGGCCGGCATCGGGGCGATCCTCTCGCCGCCCACCCTCGGCGCGGCGGCCTTCATCATCGCCGAGGTCCTCGAGGTCTCCTACCTGCAGGTGCTCGTCTACGCGATCACGCCGAGCCTCCTGTACTACCTCGGCGTCCTGCTGGCCATCGAGGCCGACGCCCGGCGGCACGGGGTCCGCGGGATCGAGATGGACACCCCGCCGTTCTGGAAGCTGCTGCTGCGCTCGGGGTACCACTTCTTCTCGCTGTTCCTGATCGTGGGGCTGCTGGCGCTCGGCTTCTCGCCGTTCCGCGCGGTGCTCTTCGCGACGGTCCTCGCCTTCGCCGTCTCCTTCCTGGACCGGCGCGATCGCATGGGCCCGTCGAAGGTGTGGGACTCGCTGGTGGCCGGCGCCCGCGGCGTGCTGCCGATCGCCGCCACGACGGCGGCCGCGGGGATCATCGTCGCGGTGGTCTCGCTGACCGGCCTCGGCCTGAAGATGTCCTCGCTGATCGTCGACGCGGCGGGCGGCTCGCTGGTCATCACGGCGATCTTCGCGGCCCTGGCGGTCCTCATCCTCGGGCTGGCGGTGCCGGTGACGGCCTCCTTCATCATCGCCTCGGTGATCATCGCGCCGGCCCTGATCGACCTGGGCGTCGAGGACTTCGTCGCCTACATGTTCATCTTCTACTACGCCGTGCTGAGCGAGGTCTCCCCGCCGACGGCGCTGAGCGCCTTCGCCGCGGCGGCGATCACCGGCGGCAACGGCTTCCGGACGATGATGCTCACCCTCCGCTACACGCTGCCGGCGTTCCTCGTGCCGTTCGCGTTCCTGCTGTCGCCCAACGGCGAGGCACTGCTGCTCACGGCCGGGATCGCGGACGGCCTGGTCGCCCTCGCGGTGAGCGCCCTCGCGGTCGCCGCCCTGGCCATCGCCCTGGGCGGCTGGCTGCGCGGCCCGGCCGGACCGGTGG
>CALMNS010000342.1 GCA_937871635.1 uncultured Solirubrobacter sp. | reverse complement strand
GCCACCGCCGTGAAGGCGGTGAGGGTCGCCCGCCAGGCCAGGTCGAGGTCGGCGACCGCGGACACGTCGGCCCGGCCGCGGACCTGCAGCCCGGCGTCGCCCATCAGCCGGCGAGGAACGCCTCGAGCGCGGCCAGCGCCGGCTCCGGGTCGCGGCGGCCGACGCCGATCCGGAAGCGGTCGGCGGGGACCGTCGCGAGGTCGGAGGCGTAGATCGAGGCCGGGAGCAGGACGACGCCGGCCCGCTCGACCAGCGCGTGGCAGAACGCCTCGACGCCCTCCGGGCCCAGGTACCGCGGGAATGAGACGCAGCCGCCCTGTGGGGGCTCCCAGGCGAACCGGTCCTCGTGCCGGGCGAAGAAGGCGTCGAAGACCGGCAGGTTCGCGGCGACGATGGCCCGGTTGCGGGCCCGGATCGCGTCGCCGTGGCGCAGCGCGATCGTGGCGAGCACCTCGCTTGGGCCGGCGTTGCAGATCGAGGTGTAGTGCTTGCGGCGCTCCAGCCGCTCGAGCAGCGCGCGGTCGCGGCACGCGAGCCAGCCGACCCGCAGCCCCGGCAGCCCGTAGGCCTTCGACATCACGTTGACCGAGATGGCGGTCTCCGACCGGTCGGCGGCCTGGGGCAGCGTCCGGGCGGGGTCGAGCTCGAGCCCGCGGTAGACCTCGTCGCTGAACAGGACGATCCCGCGCTCCGCGCAGAGGTCCGCGAGCGCGGCGAACGTGGCCGGGTCCGCCACGGCGCCGGTCGGGTTGTTCGGGAAGTTGACCGCCACGAGCCGCGTCTCGGGGCGCAGGAGGGCGGCGAGCGCGTCGAGGTCGAGCGCCCAGCCCGCCGCCGGATCGAGGGCCAGGCCGCTCACCTCCGCGCCGGTCGCGACGGTCACCGACTCCGTCGACTGGTAGCCGGGGACGACGACGACGGCGTGGTCGCCGGGGCCGACGAGCTCCTGCAGCGCCCAGAACATCGCCTCCTCCGCCCCGGCGAAGACGAGCACGTCCTCGGCCGACACGACGGCGTAGGTCGCGGCGATCGCCTCCCGCAGCGCTTGGGTGCCCCAGGTCGGCAGGTAGCCCAGCCCGAGGCCGTCGAGCTCCTCGCGGGCCGCGGGGCCGCCGAGCGCCAGCAGCTCCCCCACGCTGAGCGTCTGCGCGTCCGACGCGGTGAGATGGTGACGCGCGGCGAACTCCCACCGACCCAGGTGGACCTCGAGCCGGAAGTCGGGCAGCGGCTCGGCGAGGGTCATGCGCCGCTCACGCGACCTTCTCGAGCGCGTCGCCTTCGCGGGTGTCCGTGAGCAGGTCGATGACCGCCTCGTGCACGCGCGGCTGGTGGGTCGGCAGCTCGCCGTCCTCGGTCTCGCCCAGGTCGGCGAGCACGTCGCCCGAGAGGACCCAGGCCGACTCGTAGCGATCGAACACCCGGGGGTCGATGTAGGACGCGCGGCAGACCGCCGGGGTGTTGCCGAGGTAGTGCGCCACCTCCTTGACCGCGCGGTTGATCGCCCGCTTGCGTCCTGTCCTGGTTCCCGCCACCTCCCCGGCCACCGCGAGGGCGACCGCCGCCAGCGCCGTCGCGTTCCAGGTGCGGAAGTCCTTGGCCGAGTAGTCCGCGCCGGTGGCCTGCTTGACGTAGGCGTTGATGTCGGCCGACTTGATGTCGCGCCAGCGCCGCCCGTCCTGGAAGGCGAGCAGCTCGTCGCCGCCGCCCCGCCGGCGCTTGAGGCGCGCGAGGATGTCGTAGATCTCCGGGTCGATCATCCCGTGCACCTGGTGCTTGCCGCTCTTGGCGACGTAGTCGAAGAGCACGGCGCCGTCGGAGAGCTTCATGTGCTCCTTGCGCATCGTGGCCAGCCCGTAGGACTCGTTGCGCACCGCGTAGTCCTCCGAGCCGATTCGGAAGAACCCGCGGTCGAGCAGCCGCACCGCGCAGGCCAGCACCCGGTCGCGGGTCATCCGCTGCGTGGACGCGAGGTCCTCCGCCAGCCGCTCGCGCAGGCGGGGGAGGTCGCGGGCGAAGTCGAGCATCTCGTCGAACTTCTCCTGGTCGCGGCGCCGGCGCCACTCGACGTGGTACCGGTACTGCTTGCGCCCCGCCGCGTCGGTGCCCAGCGCCTGCAGGTGCCCGTTGGGGTACGGCGAGATCCACACGTCGCGCCAGGCGGGCGGGATGACGAGCTCCTCGATCCGGGCCAGGATTTCGGGCTCGTCGATCACCGTGCCGTCCGCGAGCTCGTAGGAGAAGCCCGCGCCGCGCGGGATCCGGTGGATCCCCGGCTCGTTGAGGTCGGTCCTGCGCAGGCGGGCCATCCGACCGCCTTACCCGGTCTTGGCCGGCGCCTTCTTCTTCGCGGGCTTCTTGGCGGGTGCGGCCTTCTTCTCGGCCGCGGGCGCCTTCGGCGTCTCGCCGGCGGGCTCGTCGCTCGAGCCGGAGCGCACCGCGGCCAGCGACGCCTCCAGGGCGGCCATCAGGTCGGGGACCTGGGCGGGCTTGTCGGCCTCGGGCTGGACCGCGATCTCCTCGCCCTGCGCCTTGCGCTCGACGAGGTCGAGGACGCGGTCGCGATAGGTGTCGGAGTACTTCGAGGGGTCGAAGTCGGTCGACAGCGAGTCGATGAGCTGCTGGGCCATCTTAAGCTCGCGCTCGGACGCCTGCAGGGCCTCGGCCTCGGGCAGGTCGTCGATGTCCGAGGCGGGCACGACCTCGTCGGAGAAGACCATCGTCTCCATCATCAGCACCTCGCCGGCCGGGCGGATGGCCACGAGCTGCTCCTTGGTCCGCAGGACGATCCGCGCGATGGCGACCTTGCCCGACTCGCGCATGGCGTTGAGCAGCAGCCCGTAGGCCTTGGCCGCGCCCTTGTCGGGCACGAGGTAGTAGGGGTGGTCGTAGTAGATCGGGTCGATGTCCTCGAGGTCGACGAAGTCCTCGATGTCGATCGTCCGCGTCTTGACGGGGTCGAGGGAGTCGAGCTCCTCCTGCGTGATGACCACGTAGCGGTCCTTGGTCAGCTCGTAGCCCTTGACGAGCTGGTCGTAGGGGACCTCTTCGCCCGTGGTCGGATCGACCCGCTTCTGCTGGATGCGGGCGCCCGTCTCCCCGTTGAGCATGTTGAAGCGGACGGTCTTGCGCGAGACCGCGGAGTAGAGCTTGATCGGCACGTTGATCAGCCCGAAGGAGATCGCGCCGCTCCAGATGGATCGGGCCATGGTGCTAATGAAACTACCTCGCGGCGTCGGGCGCCAACGGCCGCAAGGTGTGGTGCACGACCATCGGGCGCTCCGCGTCGGGCCGGGCGTCGGTCGCGAACGCCCGCCGCGCCGCCGCCAGGAACCCGTCGGCGAGGGGCCGCTGCGGGTCGGCGAGCCAGATCTCGGACGCGCCGAGGCGGGGGAGGAGGTCGAGCAGCAGCGGGAGGTTGCGGCGCTCATAGAGGACGTCGGCGGCGAGGACGAGGTCCCACGGGCCGCGAGCGGCGAAGGCGTCCGGGTCGTCCCAGGCGAGGACCGCCGTCTCGAGCCCCCCGGCCCCGGCGCGCCGGGCGTTCCCCACCAGCAGGTCGATCGAGTCGGGCGCCCAGTCCGTGGCCAGCACGGCGGCGCCCGCGAGGGCGGCGGCCAGGCTCGGC
>CALMNS010000341.1 GCA_937871635.1 uncultured Solirubrobacter sp. | reverse complement strand
GACCGGGGCTACGAGTGGCCCGTGCCGCTCTTCGTCGTCGGCTTCGTCGCCGCCGTCGGGCTGCGGAGCACCGGCCTGCTCGAGGCCCCGGTGCTCGACGCCGCCCGGACGCTGCAGCTCGCCCTGCTGGGGATGGCGCTCGTCGGCCTGGGCGCCGGCGTCCACCTCGCTCGCCTGCACGCGGTGGGCAGCCGCCCGCTCGGCCTGGGGCTGCTCGCCTGGTTGCTGATCGCCGGCACCGCCTTCCTCGCCACCCAGACCCTCGACTGACCGACGCTCCCGAGCCGGAGAGGACCATGTCGACCCCGACCACCACCACCACCGAGCACAAGCTCCCGGGCGTCCCCGGCGGCGTCGCCCCCGGCGGCGCGACCAGCGCGCTCGACGCGTCGCGCGAGGAGCGGCGCCAGCGCCGCCGTTCGACCCTGCGGCGAACCGGCGTGCAGCTCTTCTCCGTCGCCGTCTTCCTCGCCGTGTGGTGGCTTGTGACCCTGCTCGAGATCTGGCCGGAGATCACCGTCCCCAAGCCCGGCTCGGTGTGGGAGGCGTTCATCACCTCGCTCTCGCTGCACGACAAGACCACGCTCAACCCGGACGGGATCCGCGGCTACTCGGGCCACTACCTCTACGAGCACCTGTGGGCGAGCCTGTGGCGGATCATCCAGGGCGTCGGCTGGGGCATCGCCTTCGGCGTCCCGCTCGGGCTGATGCTGTCGGTCAGCAAGGGCGTCGTCCACCGCTACACGACGAAGGACTCCTCGGTCCTGGCCCTCGACGGGATCGACCTGACCTTCGAGCCGGGCGAGTTCGTCTGCCTGGTCGGCCCCTCGGGTTGCGGGAAGACGACCCTGCTCAAGCTGCTGGCCGGCTTCCAGACGCCGAGCGAGGGCCGGGTGACCGTCGGGGGCCAGCCCGTCGAGGCCCCGAAGCCCGACCGCGGCGTGGTCTTCCAGTCGCCCACGCTGTACCCGTGGATGGACGTGATGGCCAACGTCGAGTTCGGCCCGCGCATGCGCCGGGTCGACAAGGCCGAGCGGCGGGCGCGCGCGGAGGAGTACCTCGAGCTCGTCGGCCTCTCCGACGTGATGCACCTGCGCCCCTACGAGCTCTCGGGCGGCATGCAGCAGCGCTGCCAGATCGCCCGGGTGCTGGCCAACGAGCCGTCGATCATGCTCATGGACGAGCCGTTCGGGGCGCTCGACGCGCTGACCCGCGAGCGGCTGCAGATCGAGCTGCTGCGGATCTGGCGCGAGACGGGCAAGACGATCATGTTCATCACCCACGCGGTGGAGGAGGCGATCTTCCTCGGCTCGCGGGTGCTCGTGATGAGCGCGCGGCCGGGCAGGATCGTGTTCGACGAGCCGGTGGCGTTCGCCGCCGAGAAGGACGAGTCGGCCGACGTGCGCACCCAGCCGGACTTCGTCGCGCTGCGCGAGCGCGTCTCGGAGCAGATCTACCGGACCTCGGGCGTCTTCGACAGCGTGGGCGCGGACGCCGGCGCCGGCGGCGCCGGCGCCGAGCGGGAGCCCGTCCGGTGACGCCGGCCTCGCTCGCCGACCCGGTCCTCACCGTCGACCTCTCGACCCCGGAGCCGATCCCGCAGGCCGGGATCGACCGGGCGGTCGAGCTCATGCGCAGCGGCCGGCTGTTCCGCTACGGGGAGGCGGGCGCCGAGGCGGGCGACGCCGCCCGGCTCGAGG
>CALMNS010000340.1 GCA_937871635.1 uncultured Solirubrobacter sp. | reverse complement strand
GACGGCCAGCATCAGGGCCGCGGCGGCCGCGGCGAAGTTCGCCCCCGGCAGCGGCACCGAGGCGGCCGATCCCTGCACGGCGCTCACCGCGAGCACGACGACCAGGTCGGTCGGGAGGCCGGTGGCGTGCAGGAAGCACCACGTCGAGGCGATCCGCAGGGTCCGGTTCCCGAGCTGCCACGGCAGGACGCGAGCGGCGAAGCGGCGCGGATCGCGGAGGACCGCGGCCCCGTGGCAGACCTCCCGCGCGACGCGCCGGACCGCGGTCGAGCGCCACGCGAGCAGCGCGATGACCGCCCCCCCGGCCGCGGCCAGCGCGATCGAACCGACCGGCGGCGTCATGACCGCACCGAAGCCGACCGCGAGGGTGGCGATCGTCAGGATCGCGCCGCTCGCGGCGGCGAAGGATCCCTCGGCGACGAGCGACCCCGCCAGCCCGGCGCACGACGCGCCCGCCACCTCCCGCCGGGCGAGTCCGATGCGGACCACATCGGCGCCGCGCTGGGAGAGGACGCCGGACAGTCCGGCGCCACAGACGTGCCACGCGCAGACGCGCCGCCGCCCGACCGGCCAGGACACCCGCAGGACCTCATGCCACGCGAGCCCCCGGCACACCTGGCCGGTGACGTGGAGGACGACCGCGGCGAGGAGCCAGGCCGGCTGGGTGCGTCCCGTGGCGGCCGCCAGCTCCCCGGCGGCGTCCGCCGCGAGGGCGGCGAAGGAGGACACACGGCAAGAGTAGGCCACGCGACGCCCGCCGTGGCGTCGACCGGCGACCGGCGGTCAGGACTGCGCTCGCGCGATCGCCTCGTCCATGGCGGCGACGGGTGCGTCGACGATCGGTCCGTGCCCGGCCGCGAGGCGCCGGGGTTCGAGCGCGCGCAGCTCGCGTGCGCTCTGCAGCGCCGTCGGGCGGTGCCAGGTGAAGAGCGCGGCGATCGGAAACCGCGGGTGGACCTTGGCGCTGGTCGCCACGCCGCCGATCGTGGTGAACGCGTCGCCGACGATGAGCGTGCCGTCGCGGGTGTCGAGGAACGCCACCTGCCCCGGCGTGTGACCCGGCGCGGCGATCACCTCGAGCGACCCGACGCGATCGCCGGCGGCGAGCAGCCGGGTGGGGCGGGTCGAGGCGCCGGGGTACCCGCCCCGGAGCTTGGCGTCCTCGGGCTTGCCGGGATCCGGCGTCCGGTCCTTGGCGAGCAGGCGGGCGTCGCGGGCCGAGATCAGCACCTCGGCCTCCGGCAGCGCAGCGTGAAGTGCGTCGAGCGAGCCGACGTGGTCGCTGTGGGCGTGGGTGAGCGCGATCCGGACGATCGGGGCGCCCAGGCCCTGGGCGGCCTGCTGGATGGCCTTGGCGCTGCCGGAGACCGCGGTGTCGACGAGCGTGAGCCCGTCGGGCTCGGGCACCAGGTAGACGTTGACGAGGCCGAAGCGGGTGACGCGGTTCAACCCGGCGGCCGGAACGGAGCGGTCTGCTGGTGGGGTAGGCACGGCGCCATCCTACCGATGCCTCAGTCTGAGTGCCCCATTCCGACGGTCACCGGCGCGGTCCAGCTGGCCGACTTGGACGGGATCGGCGACGCCTACGCCGCGATGGACGAGCGCCGCGCCATCAAGTCCCTCGTCCGGGTCGGGACGCCCTGAGCTCCGCCGCCGACCCGCTCACCCCGGGTCGTCCTCCGCCGGCGAACTGCGGCGATCGGCCGGCCGAAGGAGCGAGCGGGTCCGTCGCCTACCTCGCAGGTCGGAGTTCAAACCCTCCTCCCGGCCGACGACAGGCGGCGCCCCCGCCGACACGCTGGGGGACATCGTGCGGCAGACCACCCCCAGCTCCGGATCCCCGGGCGTCGTCCGCCGGCTGGTCCTCGTGGCCGTCGCGGTCGCCGGCGTGCTGGCCGTCCTGGTCGCGGTGCCCGGGTTGCGCGGGGTGCTGGACGAGATCGGCGAGATGGATCTGCGGTGGGTGGCGGCGGCGGTGGCCTTGGAGATCGGCTCGTGCCTGGGGTTCGTCGCCGTCTTCCGGTTGTTCTTCGACGGCGTTCCCGCCGGACCGGCGCGCGAGACGGCGTGGTCGGTGATGGCGTCGGGCGTCCTGCTGCCGGGCGGCGGCGTCGGCGGTCTCGCGGCCGGCGGGTATCTGCTCCACCTGGGCGGCATGACGACGAGCGCCATCGTGCAGCGCTCGAGCGGCCTGTTCCTGCTCACGAGCGCCGTGAACGTCCTCGCGCTCGGGCTCGCCGGCCTGCTTCTGCTGCTCGGACCAGCGTCCGGGCCCCAGGCCCTCGCGCTCGCCGCGGTCCCGATCGGCGTGGCCGTCGTCGTGCTCCTCGCGGTGTGGGGGCTGCCGCGTCTCGTCGCCCGTCGCCGGGCCCGGGTCGGGTGGGGCGCCGACCTGGTCGCCGGGATCGAGCTGGCCAAGGGGCCGCTCCGGCGGCCCGGGTGGCGGGTGGCGGGTGGCGTCGGCTACCTGCTCTTCGACATCGCGGTGCTCTGGGCCGCGTTCGCCGCGCTGGGCGTGCACCCGCCGATCGCGGCCCTGGTCCTCGGCTACCTGGTCGGGTTCCTGGCCAACGTCGTCCCCGTGCCCGCCGGCGTCGGCGTCCTCGACGCCGGCCTGGTCGCCGCGCTCGTGCTCTACGGCCTGCCGGCCGAGAGCTCGGCCGCCGCCGTGCTCGTCTACCACGCCATCGCCTTCTGGGTCCCCGGACTGGGCGGCTCCTTCGCCTCCCTGCGCCGGTATCGCCGGCCGATCGCCGCGCGCCGGCCGGTGTCGCTCGCTGGGCTGGCCCCGGCGGCGCGGTGACGCCCTGAGCGCGCGCTCGTGCCGCTGATCGGAGTGGTCTGCTCGGGTCGGTGGGCGGTCGTCTACGTCAGCGTGTCGCTCAGGCGATCGCCGCCGGAGCGGGGACCGACGGCATCGTCGTGGGCTGGCGGTTCGAGGCTCCAGTCGCCGAGCAGCCGCATGGCGCGCTCGGACGGGCTGCCGGGCTCGACGGTGTAGAGGAAGAGGGTCTGGTCGGGGTCGTCGGGCAGCGGGAGCGCCTCGTAGGCGACGGTGAGCTCGCCGACGACCGGGTGGCGGTAGCGCTTGGAGCCGTGGCTTCGGCGCAGCACGTCGTGGTCGGCCCAGAACGCGGCGAACTCCGGGCTCTTGACGGTGAGCTCGCCGACGAGGTCGGACAGCTCCGGGTCGTCGGGGTGGCGGCCGGCGTCCATGCGAAGGGTCGCGACGTTCTCGCGGGCGATGGCGTCCCAGTCGAGGTAGAGCTCGCGCGCGCCGGGGTCGAGGAAGACCCAGCGTGCGTGGTTGCGCTCGGGCGGCGGGCGGGCGTCGAAGTCGCAGAGC
>CALMNS010000339.1 GCA_937871635.1 uncultured Solirubrobacter sp. | reverse complement strand
GCGGCGCAGAGCAGGAGCGCGCCGACCGCGCCGGCCAGCACCCGGTCGGCGAGCAGGGTGATGACCCACGCCCCGACCGCCGTCCCCGGGATCCGCCCGGCGGTCAGCCGCGCGAAGCCGCCGCGGTCGAAGCCGGCCCGCTCGGTCACCGAGAGGAGGAGCACCATCGGCAGCGCCACCACGAGCGGCGCGGTCGGGACCGCCGCCGGCGCCACGAGGAGCAGCGCCGGGACGACGAGGAGCGCGTAGCCGAAGCCGACCGCCCCTTGGACCACCGCGCCGCCCACCGCCGCGACGCAGCACAGCGCGAGCTCCGCCGCGGAGAGGTCGAGCGCGCCGAACAGGGAGGTGCCTGGAGCGGGGCTCAGCCCGCGGCGGTCGCCTCGTCGAGGTCGCGCTTGAGCTCGCGGATCTCGTCGCGCAGCTTGGCCGCGTACTCGAAGCGCAGCTCCTCCGCGGCGGTCAGCATCTCCTCCTCGAGCTCGACGATGGTCGACTCGAGCTCGGCCGGCTCCATGTCGGAGCGCTTCTCGCGCCGGCGCCGCTTCGACGGCACCTTGGAGTCCCCCATCAGGAACTCCGAGATGTCCGAGATGCCCTTGACGATGGTCTCCGGCGTGATGCCGTGCGCCTCGTTGTAGGCCCGCTGGATGACCCGCCGCCGCTCCGTCTCGGACAGGGCGGTCCGCATCGCGGCCGTCTCCTTGTCCGCGTACATGATCACCTTGCCCTCCTGGTTGCGCGCCGCACGGCCGATCGTTTGGATCAGCGAGGTCTCCCCGCGCAGGAAGCCCTCCTTGTCGGCGTCGAGGATCGCCACCAGCGAGACCTCCGGCAGGTCGAGCCCCTCGCGCAGCAGGTTGACCCCGACGAGCACGTCGTACTGGCCCAGGCGCAGCTCGCGGATGATCTGGATGCGCTCCAGCGTGTCGATCTCCGAGTGCAGGTAGCGGACGCGGAAGCCCATCTCGAGCAGGTAGTCCGTCAGGTCCTCGCTCATCTTCTTGGTGAGGGTGGTGACCAGGACGCGCTCGTCCTTCTCCACCCGCGAGCGGACCTCGTTCATCAGGTCGTCGATCTGGTTCTTCGTCTGGCGGACCTCCACCTCGGGGTCGATGATCCCGGTGGGGCGCACGATCTGCTCGACCACCCGCGCGCTGCGCGACCGCTCGTACTCGCCCGGCGTGGCGCTCACGAAGCAGATCTGCGGTGTGATGGCGAGGAACTCGTCGAAGGTCTGCGGGCGGTTGTCCATCGCCGACGGCAGGCGGAAGCCGTAGTCGACGAGCGTCTGCTTGCGCGAGCGGTCGCCGTGGTACATGCCGCCGATCTGCGGCGTGGTCTGGTGCGACTCGTCCAGGAAGCAGACGAAGTCGTCGGGGAAGTAGTCGATCAGGCAGTACGGCCGGGCGCCGGGCGGGCGGCCGTCGAGGATCCGCGAGTAGTTCTCGATGCCGGAGCAGAAGCCGACCTCGCGCAGCATCTCCATGTCGTACTGGGTGCGCTGGCGCAGCCGGTGGGACTCGAGCAGCTTGCCCTCCGCCTCGAGCTCGGCGGTCCGCTCGTTGAGCTCGCGCCCGATCTCGGCGACCGCGTCCTCGAGCTTGCCCTCCTCGACGTTGTAGTGCGATGCGGGCCAGATGGCGACGTGCTCGAGGTCGTCGAGGATGAGCTCGCCCGTCAGCGGGTCGAAGTGCTGCAGCCGCTCGACCTCGTCGCCGAACAGGGTGGCGCGGAAGGCGGTCTCCGCGTAGGCGGGGAAGATCTCGAGCGTCTCCCCCCGCACCCGGAACGTCCCCCGGCCGAGCGCCGTGTCGTTGCGGGTGTACTGGAGCGAGACGAGCTTGCGCAGGAGCGCGTCACGGTCCACGAAGGCGCCCTTGACCAGGTTCTGCAGGTTGTCGTTGTAGGTCTTGGGCGAGCCGAGGCCGAAGATCGAGCTCACCGAGGCGACGATGATCACGTCGCGCCGGGCGAAGAGCGCGGCGGTGGCCGCGTGGCGCAGCCGGTCGATCTCCTGGTTGATCGCCGAGTCCTTCTCGATGTAGAGGTCCCGGCTCGGGACGTAGGCCTCGGGCTGGTAGTAGTCGTAGTAGGAGACGAAGTACTCGACGGCGTTCGTTGGGAAGTAGGTGCGGAACTCGTTGCACAGCTGCGCGGCCAGCGTCTTGTTGTGGGCCATGATCAGCGCGGGCTTCTGCACCTTCTCGATGGTGGCCGCCATCGTCATCGTCTTGCCGGTCCCCGTCGCGCCGAGCAGCGTGAGGAAGCGCTCGCCGGCCTCGATGCCCTCCGCGAGACTCTCGATCGCCTTGGGCTGGTCCGCCGTCGGGGTGAAGATGGAGTCGAGCTTGAAGGGCGGCATCGGCCGTCCACTTTACCCCGGGTTGCGGACCGGAGATGACCCCAACCGAGCGGGACTTCTCCTCTGCGCCGGAGCGAGATAGGTTCCCGGAATGCGGCGGATCGTGATGGCGGCCAAGGCCGGTTCCGAGCAGCCCTGGCTGGCCGACGCGGCCGCCGAGCTGGCGCAGCAGACGGGCGGGGAGGTGTCCGTCGTCTCCCTCGACGGGCTGGAGCTCGAGGCGCTGTCCCCGACGCCTCGGGACGAGTTCGTCGCGCTCGCGCGCGAGTCGATCGACCGGGCCCTGGCCCGGCTGCGCGAGCAGGGCGTGCGCGCCGAGGGCACCGTACGCTCGGGTCCCGTGGTCCGCGGGATCCTGCTCTACGCCGAGGAGGTCGACGCCGACGTCATCGTCTGCGGCGGCTCGACGAAGAGCCGGATGGCGCGCCGGGTGCTGGGCAGCGTCCCCGTGGAGCTGATCGGGCGCTCGCGCCGGCCCGTCCTCGTCGTCACACCGCCGTAAGCCAAGCCGACCACAGAGGGGACCGACCACGCATGGCCACGACCGCGGAGCCGTCGGATGGGCGCAAGGGCCTGTTCGTCAAGAAGCCGATCTCGAGCCTGGTCGGCAAGGAGGACTCCGACTCCGGCCTGCGGCGCTCGGTCGGCGTGCTCGACCTCACCGCCCTCGGGCTCGGGGCGATCATCGGCACCGGCATCTTCGTGATCATCGGCGAGGCGATCGGGGACTCGGGCCCGTCGATCGTCCTGTCCTTCGTCCTCGCCGGCATCACCTGCATGTTCTCGGCGCTGGCCTTCGCGGAGCTCGCGTCGACCATCCCCGTCTCCGGCAGCGCCTACACCTACGCGTACGCCACGATGGGCGAGCTCGTCGCCTTCATCATCGGCTGGGACCTGATCCTCGAGTACGGGGTGTCGATCGCCGCGGTGGCGGTGGGCTGGGGCTCCTACCTCAACGAGCTCCTGGACTCGGTGTTCTCGTTCGCGCTCCCCGAGTCCATCTCCGTGGCCCGCGACGAGGGCGGCACGGCGAACCTCACCGCCGCCTTCCTCGTCCTGGCCGTCACCGCCGTGCTCGTCGTCGGGGTCAAGGAGAGCGCGCGGACGAACACGATCATGGTGATCGTCAAGCTCGTCGTGCTCCTGCTGTTCATCGCCCTCGGGCTCACGGCGTTCAACGCGGACAACTTCTCGCCGTTCTTCGCCGAGGGCTTCGGCGGGTCGCTCACCGCCGCCTCGGTGATCTTCTTCGCCTACATCGGCTTCGACGCGATCTCGACCTCGGGCGAGGAGGTCAAGAACCCGGGCCGCAACCTGCCGATCGCCATCATCGGCTCGCTGGCCGTCGCGACCCTGCTCTACATCGCGGTGGCCGCCGTGGCCACCGGCGCGCTCCCCTTCGACGAGCTCAACGGCCAGGACGCCCCGCTGGCCGTCGCGCTGTCGGACGGCGCGGGCTACGACTGGGCGGCGAACATCATCTCGCTCGGCGCGCTCGTGGCCATCACCAGCGTCGTGCTCACCCTGCTCTACGGCCAGTCGCGGATCCTCTTCGCGATGAGCCGCGACGGGCTGCTGTTCAAGCGCCTCTCACGGCTGAGCCCGCGGACCCGGACCCCGATCTTCCTCACCGTCCTGCTCGGCCTGCTCTTCGCCCTGCTCGCCGCCCTCGTGCCGCTGGCCGAGATCGTCCAGCTGGTCAACATCGGGACGCTCTTCGCGTTCATCATCGTCAACGTCGGGGTCATCATCCTGCGCCGCACGGACCCGGACCTCGAGCGCGGGTACCGGGTGCCGTTCGTCCCGGTGTTCCCCATCATCGGGTCGGTCCTCTGCATCATCCTGATCGCCCGGCTGCCGCTGGAGACCTTCCTCCGCTTCTTCGTGTGGATGGCGGCGGGGCTGCTCCTCTACTTCGTCTACGGCCGCCGGCACTCGCTCGTGCGCCGGGGGGAGGCCGTCAACCCCGAGGCCGAGGTGGGCTAGGGCTAGGGCTGGGGGCGCCCGTCCCAGTCGGCCTCGAAGGCGAGGCGGGCGCCGATCGTCCAGGCCTGGACCAGGTTCGACAGCGGCACCCGCTCGGGACCGGCGGCGGTCACCGCGTAGAGCTCGGGCGCGTGTCCGAGCCGCCGCAGGGCGGCGAGGACCCCCTGGCGCACCTCCTCGGCCTCGCGCCCGCGACCCGCCGCGCGCAGGCCGCCCCAGCCCAGCCAGGAATCGAACGGCCAGACCGAGCCGCGGTGGTAGTGGAAGGCGCCGAACGCGCCGTGGCCGGCCGCGAGCGTCCGCAGGCCGTAGGCGGTGAGCACGTCGGGCCGGCAGAGCCGCTCGGCGGCGGCGGCCCGCGCATCGGCCTCGTCCTGCTGCACCCGAGCGTCG
>CALMNS010000338.1 GCA_937871635.1 uncultured Solirubrobacter sp. | reverse complement strand
CGCCCGGGCTGCGCGCCGACATGATCGCCCTGTCCTTCGTGCGCTCGCCGGCGGGCCACCGAGTGGAGCTGATGGAACGGGCCCCCGAGTAGGTTCCCGGCGCATGTCGCGTCTGCTGCCGCTCCTCCTCGCCTGCCTCGCGCTCGCCGCCTGCGGGGCCGACGACGAGCCGGCCGGCGCGCCCGCTCCCGAGCCCGACGCCTTCGCCGAGGTGCAGCGCGAGGCCCGCGGCCAGACGGTCCGCTGGTGGATGTACGGCGGCGACGACCGCATCAACGACTACGTCGAGGAGGTCGTCGAGCCGGCCGCCCGGCGCGCGGGGGTGACGCTCGAGCAGGTCCGGGTGAGCGACACCGCCGACGCGGTGCGGCGGGTCGTCGCCCAGCGGCGCGCCGGGAGGACGTCGGGCGGCGCGGTCGACCTGATCTGGATCAACGGCGAGAACTTCGCCGCGGGGAAGCGGGCCGGCCTGTGGCTCGAGGACTGGGCCACGAAGCTCCCGAGCGCGAAGTACGTCGACTTCGAGGACCCGACGATCGGCCGCGACTTCCAGGTGCCGATCGACGGGCAGGAGGCGCCCTGGAGCCGGGCGGCGTTCGTCTTCGCCCACGACAGCGCCAGGGTCCCCGAGCCGCCGCGCGACTTCGGGGCGCTGCTCGCCTACGCCCGCGAGCACCCGGGCCGCTTCACCTATCCCGCGCCGCCCGACTTCACCGGCTCGGCCTTCGTCCGCCAGGCGGTCGCCGAGCTGGGTGAGGACGAGGCCTTCGCCTACCTCGCGGAGCTCAAGCCGCTCATGTACCGCGAGGGGCGCAGCCTGCCCAAGACGGTCGCCGAGCTCGACGACCTCTTCGCCAACGGCGAGGTGGACTTCACGATGTCCTACGAGTCCAACTTCGTCGCCGCCCAGGTCCGGCGCAAGACGTTCCCGCGGACCGCCCGCCCGTTCGTCGTCGGCGAGGGCGCGCTGACCAACGTCTCCTACACCGTCATCCCGGCCGACGCCGCGCACACGGCAGGGGCGAAGGTCGTCGCCGACCTGCTCATGTCCCCCGCCCTGCAGGCCGCCAAGGCCGACCCGGCGGTGCTCGGGATCGACACCGTGCTCGACGTCGACCGCCTGCCGCGGCGCGAACGCGCCCGGTTCGCGGCCTCGCGGTCGAGCCCCTACCTGCTCTCCGACCTCGGCCGGGTCACCGAGGAGCTGCCCGCCGACGAGGTCCCCCGGCTCGAGAAGCGCTGGACGCGTGAGGTCCTCCGCGGCGGCTGACCGGCCCGCCCGCCGCCGGGCGCGGGACCTGGCGCTGCTCGCCCCGGCCCTCCTGGTCCTCCTCGCGCTCTTCGGCGGGGCGGTGGCCGGGATGCTGCGGACGAGCCT